>JALZND010000328.1 GCA_030857845.1 Bacteroidota bacterium
AGGTAACATGGCAACAAAAAAAAGAAGAAGATCAAAATACAGGCCCCAATCATGGAGTATATTTTATCCGCACCAATTATGAAAAACCGCAAGAGGCTCAACTATGGGAAATCTACAATACAATAAGGGAGGTTGAAGCAACATTCAGATGCCTGAAATCCGATTTGCAAATTCGTCCCATACATCATCAAAAAGATGCAAGGATTGAATCGCATATCTATTTGACCATCTTGGCCTATCAGTTAGTCAATACAATCCGCCATATGCTTAAAGAAAAAGAAATAAACACCGGCTGGAAAAACATAGTAAGAATAATGAGTACCCAAACAATACAATCATTGATTGTCCCGACTGAAACAAAAACAATAAGCCTAACCAAACCTTCAAAACCAATCAAAGAAACTTTACAGATATATCAGGCAACTAATACAAAATCCATTATACCTGCAAAGAAAAAATATGTTGTGTACCATTGAAAATTTAATAACCTAATTACCAGTAATTTAACGTGGCGTTTAAGCAAGTTGGGTTAATTATTTGTCCGGTATTTTGTTGCAGATCCAAACCTTTATAATTAGATCTTTTGTCTCCCTCAATAGAGTGCTTAAGTTGGAACCTGAAGTGAAGGATTATTTGAGGTTTATTGTTTGAAATGTTAAATTACAAAATTTTAATTAACAAATTTTATTATCCTAACCAGCTTGCTTTACTTTTTAAGCTTGAAATAGGACAAAACGAGAGTTTTGTGTCAGCTTGTGTGTGATTGGTAACAAATAATTCAAGATGGACCAGTTTGGGTGTGAGTGTGTGTTTGAGTGTAGAAAAAAGGAAGTTATTATGAGCTTCAAATTTTTTATGAGAATGAAAATCTATTCTTAACAATTATCTTTTACCCAACAAAAGCTCCTTACTATCCGTAAATAATCCCAATCAGGTTTATTCCTTGCCTTATTTTTTAATCTTAATTAAGATGAAGCGCCTCATAATAAATGTTATAATACTTCAATTGATAATCCCTTTCGTTTCAATGGCGAAAAAATCACCGGTTGAAGCATGGAACCAAGGCACATTGGTGTTGAACAATAATGAAATCCTAAAAGGGAAATTATTTTATAATATTGAACATGATTTGGTTCAAATAATGATCAACAATCAAATTAAAACTTTTTCACCGTATAATGTCCAATATTTTCAATTTTTTGATAAAGATAGGGGCATTAAGAGACTTTATGCGGCTTTGAAAGATAATACCAAAAAAGGAAAAAAGCGTGAAAGAAAAGGTTTTGCCTTTTTTGAAGTACTGGTAGGTACTGAACTGGTACTTTTAAGAAAAGAAGAATATTATTTTATCCCTGAATATGAAATTTTATATAATGCTATTGATTTGGTTCCGAGTATGGCATCAAGGCATTATATATTCATCAATAATAACCTGTTCCATTTTCAGGATTTTAAAAAAGATGTATTCCCACTTATGGCAGACCAGAAGACTCTTGTAAAAGAATACATTTATAATAATAAACTGAATGTAGAGGACTTCGTTGATCAGATCCTTATTATCGATTTTTATAATTCACTAAAAAACCCATATTACAAAATGCTTACCAGTGAACTTATTTTAAAAGAATAATATACTTAATTATTAAAATCTTAAACCTTTATTGTTTTTAGAAGTTAAATAAATAGAAACATACTTATAATTACATATTTTAATACTTTATTAACTAAAAAATTAAATCATGAACTTGTCATTTAAAGAAAATTTGAAAAATGCAGTGGGGAAAAATTTCAGGAACGGTTTAAAAGATACTGCAATAGAAGCGGAAGAAAAAACCAATCAATTATACAACGAGATAATTTCTTTTTTTGAAAACAGGATGCATAAAGCAGAAGATAAGTTGGAAGATTTAGGGATTATCCAATCTAAAACTTCAACTACAAAGGTTGTTTTAGGAACTTTGGCAGGATTAGTTTTAGGTGTCGCAGCAGCTGTTAAATTTCAGCTTACGGATGTAAATATTCCCGTAAAAGACATAAAGAAGCAAGTTAAAGGCATGAAGCTACCAGTGAAAGAAACTGGCAAAAAAGTGAACAAGCTTTATAATAATTTCTCTTCTTATTTAGTAAACAGACTGCATAACGTGGAAGGTAAAATGGAAGATGTAGGTTTGATTGAAAAGAAAAACACTGGACCGGGCATCCTTCTAGGCCTTCTAGCCGGCTTGGTAGTTGGTGGCGCAGCAGCATTGCTTTTAGCAAAAGATTCTGGGGAAGAATTCAGGGAAAAAGTAAATACCAAATTCAATAGAACAAAAGATCAGCTAATAGCAAAGAAAGATGAGCTAATGTCAAAAAAAGATGAAAAACTGAATTTTAACAATCAGGAAACTGAAGATGTAGCATTTGAGACAACTTCACCAATTACAGATTATACAAAAAAATTCTAAAAGCAGGTTAGTTTTTTAAAATCAATAAATAAAGGAGCACAACATTTTGTTGTGCTCCTTTATTTATTAGAAATTGTGCTATTATTTTCTATAATCAAAATATGAGGAATATGCTATGTTACCATGGATTAAAATATTAACAACAGGTGCCAGTGTAGCAGAGATTGCCAGGGATATTTATGTTACTGTAAAGCGTACAAACAAGGCCTTGCCTGACGCCAATCAACCAACTATCCCTGACCTTCAAATCAAAATAAAATTATTGGAAGAAAATGAAGAACGACAGGCATCTTTGATTGCTAAAATGGCCGATCAACAAAAAGTTATTGGTGAGCGGCTATATTATTCGTATATTATAAGCATCAGTTCATTAATTGGTGCAATTATTTCCATCGCATTCCATTTTTGGAATTAATGAATATCTCAATAAAAAATATAAATGAAACAAGTTAAATGGGGCTTTATAGGATGTGGAAGTGTAACTGAAAAAAAAAGTGGCCCTGCATTTTCTAAAATACCAGGTTCGACTGTTGTGGCAGTGATGCGCAGGGACTTTCAAAAAGCAGAGGATTATGCAAGAAGGCATAATTTACCCAGATGGTACAATGACGCAGCAAAGCTTATCAATGATCCAGAGGTAAATGCTATTTATATTGCTACACCACCGGGTTCGCACGCTTTATATACCCAAATGGCTGCCAAAGCAAAGAAGCCTGTATATGTAGAAAAGCCAATGGCCCTCAACTTCAAGGAATGTGAGGAGATGATAGCTGTTTGCAATAAAAATAATGTACCGCTATTTGTTGCTTATTACAGGCGTTATCTTGATAAATTCGTTAAAATCAAAGAATTATTGTCCAATAACAGGATTGGTGAAATACGGACAGTGCACATAAAGCTTCATCAGCCTGTAAAAAAGGAAGATTTTAGCCAGGATTGGCGGGTACAACCTGAAACATCGGGAGGTGGATATTTTTATGATTTAGCTTCACATCAGCTAGATTTAATGGATTACTTTTTTGGTCCAATACAAATTGCTAAAGGATTTAAAGAAAATCAGGCAGGATTTTATGAGGCAGAAGATAATGTAACAGGGGTTTATAGGTTTGAGTCCGGGATTTTAGGTACTGGTTCCTGGTGCTTTACCGTGGCGAAAGAGCTTTGGTGCGATCAAACTGAGATTATAGGCAGTAAAGGAAAAATATCTTATGTAACTTTTGATGATTCCCCGATAATATTGCAAACCAACAGCGGCATTGAAGAAATTTCCTGTCCATATCCCGAACATGTACAGCAACAGCTTATAACAGCCATTGTAGAAGACCTGATGGGCAGGGAGAAATGCAGGAGCACGGGATATTCAGCAGCAAGGGCTAGCAAGGTTATGGATATGATTACAGGCACCATGTGAAATATTCGTAACTGCCAGGTTGGTAAATCATTGTTTTATATTTGGATAATCATAAGTTACCATGCTATAAGGTTTAATTTTGGAACTTGATAAAATTTAGGCCTTTTGAATGATGTTGTTCTTTTTTATAAATGGGACAACCACCCTTTAAGAAAAATATATTTGTTGGGTAAAGTACATGTTAAGCATCTGGGAAAAGCAATCTTTTTTAACTTATGATTATATTGTCATAGGCAGTGGTATAGTAGGCCTATCTACTGCAATTTCAATAAAAGAAAAAAATAAACGGGCTTCTGTTTTAGTTCTGGAAAGAGGGATTTTACCAACAGGTGCAAGTACAAAAAATGCAGGATTTGCTTGTTTTGGAAGTTTCTCCGAGCTTCTGGTTGATTGCCAGATTATGGGCGAGGATGCGGCATTTCAGTTGGTTAAAGACCGGTGGGAAGGGCTGATGAAATTACGGGAACGATTAGGCGATGGCAACATCCAATTCGAAAACTATGGCGGGTATGAGATATTGTCAAAGGGAGAAGAAGGCATATTAGACCAACTCCATTATGTAAATAATGTCCTAAAGACACTTTTTAAAAAAGATGTTTTTGTTGAAGATAAAAGGCTGATCAGTACTTTTGGATTAAATCCCTCAAAAGCAGCTACCATAATTTCCAATCCTTTTGAAGGGCAGCTTGATTC
>JALZND010000048.1 GCA_030857845.1 Bacteroidota bacterium
GAACTAATACTTCCTGTTCTTTCTCTCATATATTCCAGGGAGGATATTCTTCAGGCTATTATAGCTATAAATGGGCCGAAGTGCTGGATGCCGATGCCTTTGAGTTTTTTCTGGAAAAGGGTATTTTCAATAAAGACACTGCAGACCTCTTCAAAAAGCATGTTCTTAGCACTGGAGGAAGTGAACATCCTATGGAACTGTACAAAAGGTTCCGGGGAAAAGAACCTTCACCTGAAGCATTGTTGAGACGCACAGGGATGTTGAAATAATTATCAACATTTTTTAGGTAAAGGAATCTGTTGTTGAGACTCGATCATCCATTCCATCTAAAAACATTGTATATATTGTTTTGTTTTGATAGTAAAATCCAAACTCAATAGCACATGAGCATAAAAATGCTTTATATTTTATTTTTCAGTTTACTATTATTTTCATCGTGTGAGACTAACCAAAGAACAGAAAGAACCTCCAGGGAAGCCCAATCCGCAACAGGGCAGCTTGGAGGTGTAGCAGAAATTTCGGATGCTGAATATACATCAAGAAGAATCCAGGCCATGACTTTTATTGATAACCAATTCAATAAACTTAGAAATGAAAGGGACAGCTTAAGGTTCCAGATCAACAATGTTTCCGGAGAAGGAAACACACAAATAGAAGAGCGTTTGGAGGTATTGGAAATTAGGATGGCACAACTTCAGGACCATCATCAGCGGTTGGCACAAGATGGTAAGGAAGGTTTAATAATTGTTGAAACGGATTTATACCGTATTTTAATAGAAGGTGTAGAAAGCCAGGAAATGGACAGGTCAGTAAGGGGCGAAGGTACTTCTTTGGATGGACCTGACCTGAATAGTTCAGGAACAAGAACTGGTACAGAAATAGAAAAACGTCAGCAAAATATTGAAACAGATGTGGAAAGAGATTTGCAAAGACCAGTTTCAGAATAACCAAATATAACTTTGTCTATTTAAGGATTATCATGGCTGTCCTGATTACTTACTGGGTTTATTTTTAGTTTGTGATTCTTTAATTATATCAAATATTACTGGGCTAAAAAATGCCAGGTTTTCCAGGAAATAAGTCATGTTATAAAACTGTTTTACATCAATTTCCTGGTGCAGTGCCAATCCCTCCAATAATCCATCGAGAACTTTTTGAAATTGCTCGTCAAATTCTTCTTTTGATATATCCATATTTATCTTTTATACTAAACCCGCTTCAAGTAAATAAAATTTCATAAATTTCTGCAGGCTTTTAAATATAAACTCCATTCATTAAGTATGAACGCTAAGATTATGACTGCATGTGCAGGAACCCAACTTGTTCTTGGGGCAAGCTTTATTTTTCTCCCTGAAGAAATATCAAAAATTATCTTTAATGATGCTTCAACTCAACCCCTTATAATTCTTCAAATTCTGGGGGCACTATACTTTTCTTATGGCGTGTTAAATTGGTTGGCGAAAGGCAGCATCATAGGTGGAATCTACAACTGACCGATAGCAATGGCAAATTTTACCCATTTTTTTATTGCAGGTTGGCATTGACAAAAGTTGCCTTCACACAACCTGTTTTACATTATTCGATTTATATCCGTGCCTTATGGTATGTCTTTTTTGCTGTTTTGTTTGGGCTTTATATTATTCCGGCATCCTTTGCCTAAAGCAGAACATAAATGGTGTGTAGTTTGATCAAAAATAAGTCAGAATCAGAATTAGGAGAATTGAAGAATTAACAGAATTTAAAATAAGCTTGATAATATAAAAATTAGTTAATTATTTGAATTAGAATGGAAAAATTATGAAAATTTAAAATCCTAGAAATTCTGATTCTGACAAATTAATGTCTGGATCAGGATTATTGGGATTAAAGACTAGTGGGTTTTTAAACTCACAATTTCGATCAAATAAATATTTAAAGGATTATGTAGCAAAAATAATCCTAAAAATCCTCTAATCCTGTAAATCCTGATTCTGACAAAAAAATGATACGTAGTCGGAATAAGATATTATCTCAATATTCCCATATCCAATGCTAAATTTAATTATGACAATGATGTAAGAAATTAATTATTATTGTCCTTTAACAGCTTCTTTAAATAAAGTAAATTCAGCTTTCCACTTATTAAGAATTTTGAAGAATTTAAATTTCAGTCCCACTTCCTTAAAACGATAATGTTGCCCGTACCATGGAAGTAATAACCATATTGGTTGTAGAAGATGAATCCAAAGTAGCTTCTTTGCTGAAGCAGGGACTTGTAGAGCATGGTTATAAAGTTCAACTAGCCGAAGATGGGCAGGAGGCAATTTCATTGATACTGAAAAACTCATACGATGTTGCCATACTTGATGTAAATGTGCCTTATATAAATGGTATTGAACTCTGCAAAGTGCTGAAAAACAATCGGCCTGAAATTTTTTTTTAATAAAATAAATGGGTAACTGCATCTGATTTTTAAACAAATAATCACTTGCTTCCATTTTTAATGTAATGGGACATATAAAGCTTTAAACTGTTGTGTGAAATTATATTCATTAAAAATCAAATTGATGTGAAAATCTATTGTTGATTAAGTTCTTAGGTCATTAAGATTGAAAAAAAAATCTTATAGAAATATAATAATTTACTAATGGTTCGCAAATAATGTTTTGTCACTTTTTTTGCTTTAAAGGGCAAAAAAACCGCCAAAATTCCAGCCTTTTATATTAAATAGATCTCCATTTTCTTAATAGCTAGTTTATGTACGCTCCATTCTATTTAAAGCTTTGTGCGAAACTTCTGTAATTTAAAGAACAAATGTAAGTGCAGAAAGCCTGAAAAGGCTTTAACTTGAATAGCCCTGGATCAAATCCAGATAGGAATATAAAAGTTTAGACAACCCTGAAAGGGTTGAACAAAAACTCATTCTCACAAGCAAAATTCTTGCTTTTAGTTCTTCATGGTTAGGGTTTTGCCTACTTTTACACCGTATTTAATGCAGTGTTATTCACATTCAATCCCTGCAGGATTGAGAAAAAAACTCAAGGCAGAAAAGCTTGGGGTTGAAGGTTTCAATTTCTATAAAAAGCAAAATTTAGTTTCACACAACGGGTAACCTATATTACTTTTTTAATGTTGGTATCTTTGTCAATTCCGGAAATCACTTCGATATTTATACCGTCAGAGATTCCGGTTTTAATTTGCCTTTTTTCAAAATTTTGCGGGCTTGTCTCCACCTCAATAAATACTTTATCTTCTTCAAATATTAGGTTGCTTTCCTTCACAGCCAATACGGAATCTTTTTTTGCAAGGACTATATCAGCATTTGCGCTGTATCCTGCCCTTAAAAAATCTTTCTCCGAAAGGATTAAAGCGGCCTTGATCTCAAATTTTATAGATCCTTGATCGTCAATTCCTTTCGGGCTTATGTATTCAAGTTTGGCATTAAACTGTTCATTTTCAATAGCGCCAATGGTGAGCAGCAGGTCCATGCCTTCTTTAATTTTCCCTACCTCTGATTCATCTACTTTGCCTTCAAAAATGAGCGATTTCATATCAGCAATAGATGCAATGGTAGTACCTTCGTTGAATGTATTACTTTCAATAACAAAAGAACCTTCCTTAACCGGTACATCCAATAACATACCTGCCACTGTTGCTTTTACTTCATTCGTGACCTGGCCTGCTTTTTTGGAGGCGCCTACCTTGATGAGCTGGAGGTTGTTTTCGGCAGCTTCCAAAGCTTCTTTGTTGAGTTTATAATCCAGGCTTGCCCGGTTGTATTCAACATTAGAAATTACTTTTTGCTCATAAAGGCTTTTTTGCCTTTCATATTCTATTTTTGAATTTTCGAAATTGATTTTTGCATTATTGAGCTGGGTTTCTGCATTATTTAAGCTAACCATATTGGGGATAATCCTTATTTTGGCTAAAATTTGTCCTTCTTTTACTGTTTGGCCAGCTTCAACAAAAATTTTTTCTACCACTCCTGAGACTTGCGATTTAATCAAAATTTCCTTTCTCGGATTGATCGAACCGGTTGCCACCGTTTTCTTGATGATATTTTGGATAAATGGTTTTTCTGTTTCAAAAACTACAGGTTTCTTTTCAGATTTTGCGTACAGGAAATAGCCAGTACCTATAAATAAGCCAAGGATACATATTCCGAGTATGATGAGGAATACTTTTTTCATGTTATAATTATTAAAATTGATTTGTATATATTATTAATTTTATTCGTCTTTCAATGCAACGACAGGATTAACTTTTGCCGCTATTGTTGCTGGTATCAAACCTGCCAAGGTCCCTGCAACCACCAATACAATTATTGCTGAAAGTGCAACGGTAAAGTTTATTTCCGGATTAGCAAAAAATTCGCTTTCCGCTTCAAATTTTTTTAGTCCATAGCTTATGCCCTCAATAAGTGCCACACCTATAACAAGCCCAAAATATCCTGAGATTGCTGTGAGGAACAAGGATTCTTGCAAAATCATGCTGATTATAGACCAGGGCTGGGCACCTAAAGCCTTTCTGATGCCTATTTCTTTTGTCCTTTCTTTGACGATGATTAACATTATGTTTCCCACGCCTACAATTCCTGCTATTATAGTGCCTATACTCACCAGCCAGCTAAAGCCTGTCATGCCCATAAACAATCCTTGAACTTGTTGGTATTGCTGTTCTACATTTGCTGAACCAAAAGCTTTTAAATCATCAGGTGCTACGTTGTGCCTGTTCATGAGCAATTCTTTCACTTTAGTTTCTATTACACTAGAAGGAACCCCGTCTTTTGGCACAAATGCAAACCAATTAATATTATTGCCCTGGTTGAAGGCTTGCTGCATAGAAGTATTGGGTATAAAAATGGTTTGTTGGTCTTCAGCAGCATTTTCCCCGCTTTGATTGCTCTCAAAGATTCCCACCACTTTAAAGAAAATCCCTTTGATGCTGATGTATTGGCCAATGGGATCTTCGTTGATCGAAAATAATTCTTCAACAACCTTTTTTCCAATTACTGCCGTTTTCCTTTTTTCTTTTATATCAATTTGGTTTATAAATCTTCCCGCAATCATTTTCTTTGGTTGGACTTTTAAGAAATCAGGGTAGTCGCCAAATACCTTGAAGGAAGCATATTTATCTTTCCTATTTACTGTAAATTCACCATCAAGGCTATTTCGTGGTGCTATATATGCCACTTCAGGAATACTTTCCCGAATAGCATCAATGTCATCATTTTTTAGGCTGACAAACCTGCCAGGCCTCAAACCTTTATAAGGAATACTGGTACGCTGGGTCCAAACAAATACCGCATTTCTTGCAACATCAAACTGGGATTCCACCCCATTTTGGAACCCTTTGCTTGCTCCCAGTAATACTACAAGCATAAATATTCCCCAAAATACGCCAAAAGCAGTAAGCGCGGTTCGCAGCTTGTGCTTTTGCAATGTACTGAATATCTCCTGCCATTTATCAATATCAATCATGTTGCGCTAGGGCTAAATTCGGTGCCTTTGTTGTTAAAATTTTGAAACATTCTTAATCTGCCGCCAATGCTTCTACTGGTTTTATCCTTGAAGCTTTAATAGCAGGCATCAAGCCCGCAAATACACCTGCCAAAACAAGTATTAGCAAAGCAATGATGGCAACATTTAAATTTATCTCCGGATTAGCAAAATATTGAAGTTTTACATTGTTTGAGGTAAGTAAATAATTGATCCCTTCCAAAATGCCCACACCCAGTACAAGGCCCATATAGCCTGAAACAGCAGTAATAAGCACAGATTCCTGCAATATCAAACTAACAATGGACCAGGGTGTCGCGCCAATTGCTTTCCTGATACCAATTTCTTTAGTCCTTTCCTTTACTATGATGATCATGATATTGCTGACACCGATAATGCCAGCCAACAAAGTGCCCAAACCAACAAACCAAACTAAGGATCGGATACCAAAGAAGACTCCCATGAATCTATTGTATTCCTTTTCAAGATTCACTATCCTGATGGCTTGGTTGTCTTCCACAGAAAATTTATGCCTGGAAGCAAGGGTTTCTTTTAAATTTGCCTCAACTTCCATTGAAGATGCATTGTCTTCTACATTTAAAAATATAGCCTGTACATCTCCTTTAGGATTGAATATCTGCTGATATGAGGTATAAGGGATATAAGCTCTTTCTTCTCCTCGCCCATCTTGGGAAGCATCTATAAAAGTGCCTACCACCATAAAATATACCCCTTTGATATTAATATATTGCCCAATAGCATCTTCACCTGGTTCAAAAAGTACATCTTTTACCCTGCCGCCAATCAGCACAACTTTTCTTTTCTCCTCAATATCATATTTATTGATTGCCCGTCCTTTGACCGTATCAACTACATCAATTTTAAAATAATCATCCGTTGCACCAAATACCTGGAAAGAACCATTTTTTGTTTTCCTGTTTAAAGTAAACTCACCAAATAGTCTGTTGCGGGGGGACAACTTATTTACCCCCTGAAGCCCTTTAATCTTCCCAACGTCATCATTTGAAAATTGAATGTTCCTTCCGGGTGACAATCCTTGATTTGACATGGATGTCCTTCCGGTAAATATAAATATTGCTTTTTTTGCATCGGCACTAAAATCCCTATGGAAGCTATTTTCTAATCCCTGTCCTGCACCAAGCAATAACACAAGCATCAATATCCCCCAAAATACACCAAAGGCAGTCAAGAAAGTCCTTAGCTTGTTCTTCCTGATGGTGCTGAAGATTTCCTGCCACTTATCTATATCAAACATTTTATATAATAGTTTTAAAGGCTTGTTGAAACCATTTCCGGGTTTACAATCAAACCATCCTTAAGCCGTATCACCCGATCAGTTTGATCCGCAATATCATTTTCATGTGTCACAATTATAATAGTCTTACCTGTTTTGTTCACCTCTTTGAAAATTTGCATTACTTCATCTGAAGTAGTGGAATCCAGGGCTCCGGTAGGTTCATCGGCCAATATAACTTTTGGATCGGAAATTAATGCCCTGGCTATTGCTACCCTTTGTTTTTGGCCACCTGAAAGTTCGTTAGGAGAATGTTCAGCCCAGGCCCGTAAGCCAACACGGTCAAGATACTCCAAGGCCAGTTTGTTTCTTTTTGACCTGCTTACTTTTTGATAATATAAAGGCAAAGCCACATTTTCCATGGCATTTTTGAAAGACAGTAAATTGAAAGATTGAAATACAAAACCTAAAAATTTATTCCTAAAATAGGCAGCTTTGCTTTCAGAAAGCGACTTAATGAGCGTATCTGCCAGATAATAATTGCCTGCATCATAATTGTCCAGAATACCAAGGATGTTTAGGAGGGTGGATTTGCCCGAACCGGAAGAACCCATAATAGATACCAACTCCCCTTCATTTATGTTCATGTCAATCCCTTTTAATACATGCAATGATTGTTTGCCAATGGAATAGCTTTTATTTATGTTTTGTAATTTTATCATTATATTTTTTTATCAAACCTTGATAACGATCTATATCTTTCATAAAGATTGTATAATTAAATTATTTATAAAAGATATAATATTTATTTAAAGAAAACGGTGTTACAAATGGTTGAATTATATTATTAATGGTGAGGGAATATTTTTAAAATTAATTTTATTTAAGTTCGTTTAAAATTCAATAAACCACAATGGATATATTAAATATGTATTCCTGGTAAATATATGCATATAATTATTATATTAATGTCAGTTTTTATAAAAGAAAGCTTATTGAAATATTTACCTTTTACCCTAATAATTTTACTGTTTATATCAATATCATTGCCTTCATACAGCCAATTGGGTGACCCTTTTGGATCGCAAAGCAATGAAATCAAAAGAAGCCCAATTAGGAAAGCATTAAATTTATTTTCGTTATCGGCTTCTTCAGGATATGGGCTTACATTGTATCGGCACAAAATACAGGGGCAAACCATCTTACAAAAAGCTGGTGGCACTACCTTTATTATTCCCAGTTATAGTGCTTCAGCCCCCAATATAGGTTTTAGCAGCTGGTTGCAAAACGCGCAGCCAATAAGTGATGTTAGGCGCCAAAATGAAGATTTTATTGTTAATACAGATACTGTTGAAGTTGGCTATAGGGGCATTGGGCACAGCGTTCCACTAAATCTAAGCCTTCATGTAGACATTAGTAATTTTCGTATAGGAGGCGGTGTAACAGCTGAATTTCATACAATAGGAAATTTATTCACAACCAGTTACCAACATGAACTTTTAGCATATGAGCCTGAAAGTAGGAGTTCACTTTTTACCAGATGGTTTGGCACGATTGGATATAAAGTCCATAATTACTGGGACTATAGTTTTGTTCCTGAAGTACAGTTTGGAAAATTGAACTTAGGGAGTAATTATAATAAAGCACAGATAGAGAAGGGCATGTTCTTTAATTTTGGAATGTCAATAGAAAAAAATTATTCTGAATATTTCAGGACCATCCTTAGGCCTTCAATAGATTTCAAAAATTATACACTCAATATTTCTGAGACGGCTAGTATCCTTCATAGGCAACCTGCATTTTATTTAACGGCTGGAATAAGTTTAAACTATCCAGAGGTGCCCCGTTGCCGAATAAATTCTTGCCAAACTCAATTAAAACATGTACATGGTGGTAAAGAATTCCGGGGCCAACCTATTTGGAAAAAGCAAAATCCCAAATATGGAGAAAATCATCAGGATCTGATAAAATATAAAGGCAAGAACAAACGAATCAGAAGTCCTTTTTAAAAGGAGTCAAATCTTTTGCTAGCACAGTTTTCGTACATAAGTTATAAAAACATTTTGACCTTTCCACAATTGTACTTTATTTATAATATAATTTATTTATAATAATGGCGAAAAATTTTCATTCTAATAGAAACCTACTTGAAAAATTTAAGTTAAGGTATAAGGAATTATCTACTAAGATATCAAATTAAAACATTTACCTTCCTTTTGAGGAATTTACGGGAATGGAAATATTGAACCCTAAATGCAACTTAATCTAATAAAACATTTTAAAATATTTTACCTTTTGATTGGGTTTATCTCATATCCTACATTTATTGCACCATCTTTTTCCAATAATTTTAAATCTTATTATTTAAATAATTCGGACACCTTAAGCCTAATCAATAAACTGGATCAGGCTTGCGATTTTTTAATTTCTTACCTTCAGAAGGAGTCCATCACAGGCAACGAAGGCCCGGCAGGTTTGTTTTTTTCAGAATATTGCTCAGAACAAGGTTTACACGTCAACTATTTTTCTGAAAAAATAGACAGCTACAATTTTTCTGCCTCATTGTTCCCACTTTCATTGGGCAAGCCTAATATAATTTTCCTGAGCCATATAGATGTTGTACCACCAGGAGAAACTTTGTCTTGGAATCACCCGCCCTTTTCTGGAGCTGTGCAAGATGGGTATATTTACGGAAGAGGTGCAATTGATAGCAAAGGTTTGGCTACCATGCAACTTATGGCATTGTTGGAATTAAAAGAAAAGCATTCCGGGGAAGACCTTCCCTATAATGTTACTTTATTGGTAGTTTCAAACGAAGAAGATGGTGGGGTAAAAGGATCACAAATAATCACAAAAAATCATATTAAATTTTTAAATCCTGTTGTTATTTTAGGCGAAGGAGGTTCAGGAATGAATGGTGTGCTATCTTCTAAGCCAACTTCTAATGTTTTCGGGGTATCTATTGCAGAAAAATATAATGTATGGCTTAAACTCGAGCTTAAGCAACTTTCAAATGGCCATGGGGCAACCCCTTCCTTAAATTATGCAAATAAAGTAATGATTGGGGCGCTAAACAGGATTAATAATCGAAAAATCAAATTAAAATTCAATAAGAGCAACAGGGCCATGTTCAGGAAGCTTGGTGAGATAGAAGGCGGCTTAAGGGGCTTTTTTATAAAGAAAATCAATTGGGGAATATTGAACCCTTTTGTTAAGAATTTTGTCAAATCTGATCCTCTTTATCTTTCGTTGGTAACCAATACCGTAACAGTAACTAATTTATATAATCCACCTGGCCCACCAAATCAAATAGCCGATCATTCAGTAGCTATTTTGGATTGCAGGCTGTTGCCGGGAACAAATAAAAAAGCATTTGTCCGTCATATAAATCATATTATAAATGAACCTAATATTGATATTACCATTATCGGAGAGAGTCCTGACAGTGAACCTACAAAATTAGATAATTCATACAAAGCCCTTGTTAAAGCCATCAAAACACATAATCCTGATTCATATGTAGTTCCCATTTTATTTCCTGCAACCACAGACAATAGTTTTTTTCGTCATGAAAATATTCCAGTGTATGGGCTCATACCATCTGTACTTGATGCCCAGTCGATTCAAAGTATCCATAGTGTAAATGAAAGGATCAGCCTAAAAGAGCTTACAATGGGAATGGAAATTTATTCATTATTTTTAGATAATATGATTCAAATCAAGCCCAAGCCTTCTATTTTAAAATAACTTACAATGGATTGAAGTGCCCAGTAATTTGGATTATATTCCATTATAATTTTGAGACTAAATGGATATCCCAAAAATCTATTTTATTTGTTTAATATATTATTTTAGTATTGAACGGTAGTACGATATTGTAAAGCCAAACATTGGATTTTTAAAAAAGAATGAATAAGAACAAAAAAATATTTATAGGGTTCTGTATACTATTCTTTTTAATTTTGTTGTACATAGGATATGATATTTCCCGAAAGACAACTTTTCCGGGAGGCAGGGATAAAAAAGATAAATTGCATGAAGAAAAATTAGACATTCCTGCAGATTCAATTATCATCCTTGAAAATACCTGAAGCTACCAACAAATAATTTTAACTGTGAATAATAACCCAAACAAGGTCAATCTTGACCATTTTGACCTTGAGAAAGAAAAAGATAAAATTTCCGAAACGCCTGGATTGATACCATTTCCTCATCATATTGGAGGGGCAGCCATAAAATTAGAAGATCGGGGCAAAATTAAAGGTCGTGCTATGGCTGCAATGAAAGAACAATCTGAAAAGCAAATGAATCAACTTTATGAGCAAATGCAGGTTCTTGCAAAGCAAGCGAATGAAATAAAAAATAGGGTGGAGGTGTCCAGCAGGATATATAATTCACAAATAAATTTTGAGCCAATCATAGGGCATTCTTATTATCTCTATGAAAAACAAGGAGAAAATGATGTGCTTTCCATGATTGGGCCCAACCAATGGGGAAAAAAAATTCCATTCAAGAAATTTATTGCCCAGGTTAAACTATTGTCAGACCATACCTGGGAAATTTTAGACCATGAAGATTCATTCTAGTGATAAATCATAATTATCAATTACATTGCCTTATTGTAGTTTAATAAACGAAAATATTTTCCCCGTAAATCCTTTTAATGCAGCTTAAACATAAGCACCTTTTAAATTTATTGAATAAAAATAAATTTGACATAGAGTCAGTTGATCTGAAGATAACCGAGGAATTGTTCCGGGACCACAAGGTAATTGAAGTGAGCAAAGTTTATGAAGACCTAGGTGGGCAGCAGGCGAAAGTTCCGTTTTTACATAAAACCTTCTATTTTATAGAACCTAAAACCATAATTGTTTTAGACGATTACCTTCATTTTAATAGGTACAGGGCTGTGGCTTTAAGATCAGGCCTTTATGAACAGTTGGCTTTTTTTCCTTTGGACAATTACAGGAGATATTGCAGGAACTTTGAGAAGGAATGTATTAAATCCGGATTAAAAAATGGAATATGGTCCAACAAAGAAAGTAATTATCACTTTGGGGATGCTTCCGAACCTGGAGATTTTTTCAAAAACGGTTCCAGTGGATGGAAACTTCAGGCTTTTAAAGATTACCTGGAAGATGCGGCAGCTTTACTGTACAATTACAAATTAGTCAGGTTTTCTGTTTACGATAATTTTTTGGCAGAAGGAAAACTTATACGTTTGGATAGTGTTTTGGACCGCGCTTCACACCCTTTGCACAACCAGCTATTAGGTTATATTACAAGAAGATTAAAAGAATAAAGCGATTATTTGTTCAGGTCCAGGTTTGCCTTTAATTCTGCCTCTTCAAATTCTTCTTTGGTGATATTGCAAAAATCATCTTTATACATTTCTTCAATATCTTCTTGTGCAAGATCATAAAGATCTATGGTCCAAAAACCTTCTTCATAAATAAGTTCAGTTCCTTCAAATATATATTCGTCCTCTGCCTGATCCCGGTGATTAATTTTAAAATACACCAAGCCATCCTCAAAGATACATTTTAGATAAAGAGGTTTTTTTTCCATTAAATTTTCCTTTTTGCTATTGCATTTAATTGTTGATAATTGCCTTATTTAATTTTATTTCATTCCACACCAAAGCACTTGCCCCCAATACGGCGGCATTTTTATGTTTTAACATAGAAGGGAGTAGCTTTACTTTATTCTTGAAAATAGGCATCAGATTTTTCTCCATATGTGTCAGGGTAGGTTCCAAAATCAATTCTTTGGCATTGGCAAGGCCTCCAAATAGAAATATTGCTTCAGGGCTGGTTAAGGCTATGATATCGGCAAGTTTTTCGCCTAAAATCCTTCCGGTAATTTCAAATGCTTCCAAAGCAATAGGGTCACCTTTTCGTGCTTCAATGGTTAGCATTTCAGAGGTAAGATCTTCAAAAGATACATTCCTCAAGTTGCTTGCATCCATACGGTCTGCAAGTAGCTGGAAAGCGGTCCTTTTAATTCCAGTTGCTGAAACATATGTTTCCAGGCATCCCAACTTTCCACATCCGCATTGCCTTCCATTATAGTCAACTGTAACATGGCCCAACTCTCCGGCAAATCCATCAGCACCGTACAATAATTGTCCATTTACTACAAAACCACTTCCCAAGCCTGTCCCTAAAGTAACCACAAGGAAATTATTCATGTTTTGGGCACCGCCATAAATCATCTCACCAATTGCTGCAGCATTTGCATCGTTGGTGATGGCCATAGGAACGTTATAATGTTGCTTTAATTTTTCGATGAAATGAATTTCACCTTTCCAGGGTAAATTTGGTGCACGTTCTATAGTGCCATTGTAATAGTTGGCATTTGGTGCACCTATTCCTATTCCTTGTAGATTAATGCGTTCATCCGTCTTGCTTAAAAGCTGGTTTATTTCATATTTAATAGCCAATAAATAATCCTCTAGTTTTGCATGAACTGATGTTTCAATAGAACTTTGAATAAGGCATTCACCCTTTTCATCTACAATCCCTATTTTGGTGTTGGTGCCACCAATATCCATTCCTACTGCAACTTCTTTCATATCAATTCTATAATGAAGATTTAAATACATTTTCTTTGTGCAAGATTAATAATCTCTTGGCAAATTTAATGTGTTTAGGGAAAGAAATTTAATAAAAATTAAAAATATTTATTTGCCCAAATCGAAAACTTATGGAATAATAAAGAAGATAATTAAAGCAAAAAGCTCTTTAATAAGGTTAAAGAGCTTTTTGCATTTTATAATTTGATGAATTTTTTAAAAGATACACTACCTTGCTGTTGAACTTTCAAGATATAAGTCCCTGCTGGAAGATTTTCAAAGTTGAGACTATATTTAATTGTATTTTCATTTTTTGTAAATGAAAAGTTTTGTAAGGATTTACCCTTGGTGTCCAGCACAGTTAAATAGGTAATGCCCATATTTTTACTTTCCAGCTGCACCTCAAGTATATTCTGTACTGGGTTAGGATATAGTTTCAGGCT
>JALZND010000329.1 GCA_030857845.1 Bacteroidota bacterium
CAGCTAAGCCATAAAGAGTTTAATCTTTTGTATTAAACATTTTTTTGCTATCTTCATGTTTGAACAAAATAGCATTCCATTTATACATTTCTAAGTTGATTCTGATGAAAACCATCATAAGCAGCCGCTTATCCATCAGAACGGCACTGGAAAATGGAAATAAATAAAGCTTATAACAGGTTTATCACCATCAAAAGCATCTGATGAAAAGTATTTTGTTAGTAGAAGATGACCCGGACATTATTGAGCTTCTGAAGCTCCACTTCAACACCTTTTATGAACTTACCGCGTGCCAGCATGGCATAGAGGCGATAGAAAAAACATATTCTGAAATTTTCGATCTGATCATTCTGGATATTATGCTCCCGGATTTAGATGGCATAGAGATTTGCAAAAAAATAAGGGAAACAAATAGCAGTTGCCCCATCATGATGTTAACCTCCAGATCTGAAGAAATTGATAAAGTTCTGGCTTTGGAATTTGGGGCAGATGATTATGTGACCAAACCATTTGGGATCCGTGAATTAATGGCCCGGGCCAAAGCCTTGATACGCCGGTCCGACCAAAATCATACGCAAACTGTAAGCCCTAAAACAACAATTCAGTTTAAGGATATTTTTATTGATATGAATAAAATGAAAGCATGCCTAAAGGGCCAGCGACTGGATTTGACACACAAAGAACTGGACCTGTTATTCCTGCTGGCCAGTAACCCCGGAAAAACCTTCAGGCGTCTTGAGCTTCTTAAATTAGTTTGGGGATACTCATTTTCCGGTTATGAGCATACAGTTACGGCACACATTAACCGGTTGCGAATCAAAATCGAAAATGATTTAAACTATCCTGAGTATATTTTAACAACCTGGGGCATAGGTTACAGGTTTTCAGAATGATGGCCCTAAAATCTAATATATTCAGGTTAATTACCGCCCTGATCTTTATCCTGATTTCAGTTTTAAGCCTGTTGATTATTGTAATCACCTATTTTTCAACCACACGTTTTCATCAGGCCAGCACCCAGCTTTTAAATAAGGATGTTGCTGCCCATATTGCCAAATTCTCTTCCCCGTTTGATAAGTATGGCTTAAACAAAAAAAAGGCCGATTCTGTTTTTCATCGGGCGATGATCATCAGCCCGAATGCGGAAATATACTTCTTAGATACCGAAGGCAAAATAATTGCTTTCCATGCACAGAAAACTGATATTAAGTTATGGAAACTTCCACTCAACAACATTAAAACACTTATTGCATCTCAGGGTAAAGACTACATTAAAGGCCCCGATCCGAGAGATCCCGATAACCCTAAAATATTTTCAGCTGCAGAAGTGAAGCAGGGAAACCAGGAGCTAGGGTATATCTATGTGATATTTGGAAGCATGGAATATCGGAATGTAACCTCTTTGCTTTTCGGAAGCCATATCAGTGGCCTGGCTATCCAGGTTTTTAGTATTGTTATTGCCATTTCAATTATTATTAGCGTGGCTTATGTTAATCGTCTCCGGAAAAACTTTAAAAAGGTGATCCATATCATGGGCCGGTTTCAAAAAGGCGATTTTAATGCCCGTTTTGACGCCCGGGAGTACCCTGAATTATTGCCGGTTACCCAATCCTTTAATCAAATGGCCGATCAGTTGGCCTATAACATTAATCTCCTGAAAAAATCACAAAAAGAACGCAATGATTTTATTACCAACATCTCCCATGATCTTCGAAATCCACTTTCAATTGCCCGTGGATATATAGAGACCTTATTGATCAAAAATACACCTGAAATTTCAAAAGAGGATCTGGAAGAATACATGCCTATAGTAATAAATAAAATCCAACAGGTTGAAAATATGGTTAAACAGTTGTTGGATCTCTCTAAAATGGAATCAGTTGAATTCAAAGCTAAAAAGGAACCTTTTGTACTTTCGGAAATTGTACAGGAGACTGTAAATACGTTTCAACTGATGGCATCCGATAAACAGGTCAAATTAGAATGTACCCAATGCCAATTTCATGTTTGGACAGAGGCAGATATTGGCTTAATGGAAAGAGTTATTCAAAATCTGGTTGAAAATGCTGTTAAAGCCACTCCACCGAAAGGGAAAATACATATCTCGCTTGCCCTTGAACATAACGAATTGATTTTTAACATCGAAAATTCGGGCAAACCCCTTCATGAAGACCTGCTTCAATGGATCAATAATTATAAAGAAGAAAGCGGGATTTATAACAGGCCGGCAAAACTTGGGTTGGGATTGGTTATTGTACAAAAAATCCTTCATCTCCATAATTACCCTTTCCAGGCAAAAAGCCCATTTGGTTTGGGGATTCATTTTTCTTTCAGGATGCCGGTGTTTCTCCCTAAGGCTTCAGATCTCGTGGAATAAGCCTTCACTCCTAAGGTTTTATATTAAACCTGAAACGTTATACTTCTGTGATAACTTTTAATCTCCCCAACCTGTTATTCATAAAACAAACAAAAGAAAATTATTATGAAAACAGAAGATGTATTAAAAGTAAGAGCTTCACGTAAGCAGCTTATCAAAAAAATTGTATTAGGCTTAGCATTTTGCACTTCAATTTTTGCTTTAAGTTCCTGCGATAAATTTGAGGATTTTTTTATACCAGAAGACAAAGTAAGTGAGCAAGCTGATAAGCTGAAAGAAGCTGAAGGTCTTTTAGCGACCGCAGCTCAGCAAATAAATATCAGTAAAGAGGATTTTATGAAAATCCTCGTAGATGATAAAAGGTTCAATTCCAAACAGAACGTATTCATGACCAGTCCATTAGCAATTGACTTTAAAAAGAAATGGGTTACGCTGCCTGTTTATAAAGGCATTGGCCCAAGTGGAAATCCTACGTATTACATTCTCACCGAAGCTGCCGACAGTGATATAGCTAAAATGATGGGAATCAACTTCGCACCCAAGCTTGTAAATGGCCGCGGTACGGCCGGCAGCCAGCAAGTAACGATTGAGAACGGGATGATCAGGTTCAAGGGAGACGTTGATTTCAGCCCGGTGCGGTTACTTGAACCTGGCATATTCCCAAATACGTTTCCTCCAGCAGTGGCACAGCCTGGTTCAGTTGGTGATGCGGAGTACTCCCCTTTAATCGTTTTGCCCAGTGGCTCAGTAATGAGTGCCTCAATTGTTGCAAACAGCACCGGGGAGCATGACCATTTGGTAAGCATTGACTACACAAAAGGAACCGTCGTATTCGAACTGCTTGACGGGTTTGAAGGTGGCGAGCAATTTTATTTTCACCTGGTAACAGAAGCTTCTGATGTGGGTGCAGCTACTATTGAGCGGGGTACATATACCCCCCGGTTGGCCAACCTCCCTATGTTTGGCAAGAGTATGCTTAAAGACAAATCTGCCTTGTTAGGCTTTGCGCCAACTGCCAACGGTGAAACAGGTGCCAATAACCCAGAGCGTCAGGGCTTGAATTCAACTATTCTTGATGGGGATGCATTTGACCCCATTAATGTTTTTCCTTTGGATCCGGATAACGATAAGCGGGAAAATAACAATTACAGCCCAATGTGGGATGCACACATCTACGTATGGACTGATGCAGCAATCCAGGCAGGCAAACGGAGACAGGTTAAGAGTATTGAAGACTTAAAGGGGCTATTTACTGAAGGCTTGGTTACCAATGCCCCACCTAATGCCGGGGATCCGAATCCTCTAATAGCAGGATTAAAACCTACTGGCGCAATCATTAACTGCCCTGTAATTGCCCAGCCGAAGAATCCGTAAAGAAAATGGATATGTCGTAACTAAAGCTGCCCTCACCAGGCAGCTTTGGTTTTGCAATTTTGCGTTCAGATGTTTTATCACCAACAAGTCGTACAAAAAATTCTTCATCTCCATAAATATCCTTTCCGTGCAAAAAGTCCGTATGGTTTAGGGATTCATTTTTGTTTCAGGATGCCCCTGTTTTCCCATAAGGCTTTAGGTTTCGCGGAATAAGCATTTAGACGCCAAACGTGTGTGACTTGAATCATTCCTTTTGGAATGAATGCTTTGAAATGGATGGAAGACTTTTGAGAAATCAGAAGAGAGGCCTTCCGATGGCGGCTTGCCGGAGTAGCTATCAAACCACCTTACTCTACAAAAATACTTTATATGAAGCCTTTACAAAATGCCCGCCGACAATTAGCCTCCAATTTATCAGTAAGCAGTTATTGGAAATTGAGAAAAATAAGACTTACCATTTCTATGCTGTTCTGCCTTGTCTTGTTCAGCATTGTTTTAATCAATTCATGCAGTTCCTTTAAAAATATGCATGCAGCCAGCGACGGTCCTGCAGTTTTACAAAAACCCGAACCGCAACCATTAGGCAATGTTCCAAATGCCTGTTTGGCATATACCACCCACTGTTTTTTGAACAGGCTATTAATGAGATATCAAGTCCGGGTATTTTTTCTTTGAGCACCTGCACGTATTTGGCCCTGAAGACCGGGCTCATGGCTTGGACAGAAAAGAGGTATTTATCTTTTCCCCTTGCCGTTTTCCATCTTCCCTGCCCGGTGAGGCCCCCTCCGGGCAC
>JALZND010000049.1 GCA_030857845.1 Bacteroidota bacterium
GTTCGAAGGCAGGCCCACCCATTGCCCCTTCCCGGGGAATATCAGAAACCTTTACATATTTAAGGCCTCTGTTGTAAAAATAATCTATGTGTTCAAATAAGTCTACCGAGGTTTGACGCTGCCACCCTCTGATATGGATCTTCTTATTTAAAGCATCGGCACCTAAGGTAATATTTTCCCTGCCATAGGATATGATCCAGGATGCAAAATGCTCTTTACGGGTAACAGCTACCGAGGAGGCAGTTATATAGCTTGCTCCGTATTCATATGCCTTGCTTATATCTCCATCAGTGCTGATCCCTCCAGTGAAATCTATTTTTAGGTTTGTATGACCGGCAATTATTTCTAAGGTGCTATAATTGACAGGAGAGCCTCTTCTTGCACCTTCCAAGTCCACTAAATGTATCTGTTTTATGCCATGATCTTCAAATTCCTTGGCCACATCAATAGGGCTGGCATCATAAACCGTCTCATTTGAGAAATTGCCTTGTAGCAATCTTGTGCATTTGCCATTGATAACCGAAATGGAAGGAATGATTTGAATCATATATATAAAAACTTAATATTATATTTTCTTGGAGGTGATTACTTAAAAATGCAAAAATATAAACATAAACATTTTGTGTATTAATATACAAAAATAAAACAGAAAATATACATAATTAGGCCAAAAGCTTCTTTTGATTTAATTTTTAACCATTAATCAAATAATACCGCATGAAAGTTGGTTTGACTAAAGGATCTAAAACAGGTTATAATTTCCTTTTTTCCTGAATTTGGTAAGGTCTAATTCTGGGAGTGACCTTCCTTCCATATATTTTTTTCTGGAAGTATTAAACAGCTGGGCCACAGCATCTGCAATAGGCCCTGAACCTTTCATTCTCCTGCCCCATTTAGAATCACTTACGTCACCTCCATGTATTTCTGAAATTTGATTCCATACTTTACTGGCTTTATCCTCGAAGTTTTTTACGAGCCAATCCTTAAAAATATCTTTTAAAGAACCGTTCAACCTAACCAAGGTATACCCAATCCCCATGGCACCATTTTCGGCAGCAACTTTTATTATGGCAGGAATTTCATGGTTGTTCAATCCTGGTATGATAGGCGCAACCATTACCCCCACAGGGATACCTGCTTTTGCAAGTTCTGACACTACCTGCAACCTTTTTTTTGCTGTTGCTGTTCTGGGTTCCATCTTTAATCTAAGGGCTTCATTAAGACTTGTAATAGATATATAAACATGCACTAAATTATCGGCTGCCAAATCTTTCAATATATCTATATCCCTCAAAATCAAACTGTTTTTGGTGATCATCCCTACAGGGTTTTTGTACATGGAAAAAATGGACAATAGCTTTCGGGTTATTTTCTCTTCTTTTTCAAGGGGTTGATAACAATCAGTATTCCCAGATAAGGAGATGGGAGCCGGCCTCCAATTCTTTGACAGGAAATGCTTTTCTAAAAGTTCAGGTGCATTCCTTTTTATAAAAAGTTTGGTTTCAAAATCTAGACCTGCACTATAGCCCCAATATTGATGCGAGTTCCGTGCATAGCAATAAATGCAGCCATGTTCACATCCTTGATAAGGATTGACTGAATACATTAGGTTTAAATCAGGGCTGTCGATTTTATTTACAATTTTTTTAGGCCAATCCAAAAATGTTTCCCTTGCAGGGTTTGTCAACATTGATTCGTCAATTCCCTCAATAAAATCAGAAACATAACTTAAAGTTGAAAATGGATTGTGGGCATTAAATTGTGCCCCTCTTCCTTTTATATAATCTTCCTCCATAGTAATAAAATTAGTAATTTAAATTATTAACTACTAATTTTTTTAGTATAAAATCATTGTCATCTTGAGAATTTATATTTCTATTATGATTTAAGGGAGATAATAGTAGTTTGACTTTTGACAAATCTTCATCATGAATTTTTTTGTCCACTTCTATCGTAAGTAAGATTTATCATGATTTTGTAGGAATCTTGGTTACTTTTTCGTATTATAATCTATTAATTAAAAAAAGTGGTATGGTTTTTTCTAAAGAACAAGCCTTAAGTATTAAAAAAAAGCCTCTTTTTATAAATTAAAAATACAAAATGGTTAATAGAATATTGAGGTTCGGTAAAAAACAAAGCAGCGTAAGTTTTTGAGCTTTTGATCCACCTTTATTCTGTTCCATTAAAATTTTACCTATGACTTTCAATATTAAATCAACATACATCCTTAGCAATAAATTTTCCCTTCGCATTGCAAATTATTTTTGCACTGCATTATTGCTGATTGGTTCAATATCTTGCACAAAATCTCAACAGGAAAATAAAAGCCAGCTTTCAGTTGCAGTTGCGCCACAAGAAAAACCAATTGATTTTGATCTTGCCAAAATTAAAGAAAGAGGAACATTAATAGCTATTTTGGACAATAGTTCCACAGGTTACTTCATTTATAAAGGCCATCCTATGGGCTATGAATACGAACTTTTAAATTTGTTGGCAAAAGACCTAGACGTGGAACTTGAATTAATGATTGTTACCGATCTCGAAGAAGCTTTTTTAAAGTTAAATAGAGGTGAGTGTGATATCATTGCACATAACCTGACCATTACCAATGAAAGGGAGGATAAAGTTGCATTTACACACCCGCACAATAAAGTAGACCAGGTCCTTGTACAAAGGAAGCCTAAAAATTGGAAAAAATTAAGCTACGAAGACCTTGAAGCCAATCTTGTAAGAAACCCTCATCAATTGATTGGAAGGCAGATCTATGCAAGAAAAAGCTCCGCTTATTTGCCCCTGATCAATAATCTTTCAAAAGAAGCGGGTGGAAAAATAATTTCCGTTGAAGATTTTGGGAACATAGATACAGAAACCTTGATCAAAAAAGTTGCCGAAGGTGAGATAGATTATACCATTGCCGATGAAAACGTTGCAAAAGTAAACCAGAATTATTATATAAATATTGACATCCAAACAAAAGTTGCTGAGGACCAGAAAATAGCTTGGGCTGTCAGGAAAACTTCCCCTTTACTTTTGGGAGAGGTAAATGAATGGATCAGGAAAATGAAGAAAAAGACAGATTATTATGTCATCTACAAAAAGTATTTTGAAAGCTCCAAAGCAACTGCCCAAAGGGCACAAAGCAACTATGCTTCATTTACGGGCAACAATATTTCACCTTACGATGACCTTCTCAAAGATGGTGCAGAAAAGGTAGGCTGGGACTGGAGGTTATTGGCTTCAATTGTATACCAGGAATCAAAATTTCAGGAAGATGCCGAGTCAGCACGTGGTGCAATGGGCCTGATGCAGCTGATGCCCGGAACTGCCATTCAATTTGGGGCAAAAGAATTTTGTAACCCAAAAGAAAGCGTTAAAGCCGGCACTAACTATCTCGTATGGCTCAATAAACTTTGGGCAAAAAAAATACCCAATGAAGAAGAAAGGATTAAATTCATTTTGGCTTCATATAATGCAGGCCAAGGGCACGTGCTTGATGCAAGGAGACTAGCTGCCAAAAATGGTAAAGACCCACAGGATTGGTCACAGGTAGAATATTACCTATTGAATAAATCCCAACCAAAGTTCTACAACGACCCTGTTGTTAAATCTGGCTATTGCAGGGGAGAAGAACCTGTCAAATATGTTAAAGAAGTTATAAACAGGTTTGAACAATATAAACTTCTAACGAATGGTTAAGAATTAAGCCCCGGTTAATTGGGCTTTTTCTTTTAATAAGCCTGTTAGTTTTAAGGCTCAATATAATTGGTTAAAACATACTGAAATGCAGTTTGAATAAATTTCGAAAGAAATCATTTTACCACGTTACCACGATCAACATGGAAACATTAGCATTTCCTATCTGGAGTTATAATAGTCCGAATTATATATTAAGCCTAATTTCCATCGAAAAGTTGGTGATAATTTCTACTTTTAGAGACATCTGAAAATTCAATTTTGTTGAAAAAGTGGGTTTAAAGTATTATTTTATCCATAATAACGAAGTTTACAGAATCTGAATAGATGGTCTTACATAATCGGCCATTTTGCTGGTTTTGAAAAGGATAAGTATATCAAATACTTCAAGAAGTTTGACAAGCGGACAAGGCAGGAAAAATGGAATTACGGATTGTTGTCTTTTACTTTTATAATTGGGTCTATAGTATTGTGGCTTTGCCGTTTTCGGTTATTGCCCAAGCCATGATCCGCAGATGGTGCGAGCTTATAGCTTGTATCAAGTAGTAGGGCAAGGGTTAAGAACGGTTAAGTTTATAAAATTTTATAGAAGTTTTTTTTGAAATAATAAAGTTAAAGATTAGAAGGGTAGTGTCATTTACATTGTCAAAAATTACTTGCCTATCATCACAAAACCTCCCCAATAATATGGATGTGGGTATTTTTGTCTCATTTGTATTTGAGCATTCATCAAGGCTTTTCTTTTATCCTTTGTTTTAAACCATTCCTTGTAAAAATTCTCCATGAGTTCCACAGAAGCAATATCATCTACTTTCCATAAACTTATAATGACAGCTTTTGCACCTGCATTTTGAAAGGCCCTTTGTAATCCATAAACTCCTTCACCATTTTTAATTTCACCAAGCCCAGTTTCGCAAGCAGAAAGTACTACCAAATCTGTGTTGTCCAACGATAGGTTCATTGCTTCATAGGCCGTTAAGATTCCATCTTCCTGATCTCCAAAAACAGAGGATTTAAATTCGGAAGAAAGGGAATTTTCAGCACCTGCAAATAGAAGGCCTGAGGAAAATAAAGGGTTTAACGACAAAGCCTCTTGCTTTCGTACAAACTTATCATTTGCAAAGAAACCATGGGTAGCAATATGTAAAATTTTTGGGCTTTTTATCTTTTTTAAGATTGCCTCCCGTGCATCATTTCCAAAATTTGCTTCACAAGTATACCCATTGCTTACCATGAAATTTTTGATTAGTTCAACCTCCTTCCGCGTACCTGGCAAGCTTGAAATTATATTTTTACTATTGGATTGAATATTATTGATTTCTTCATTTACAGTTTTTGAAGTATAATAGTCGTTTCCTTCATGTTTTATAAGATAGGAAGGATCACCTATCATCACAATCTTGTTATCTTGATTTTCTGGTTGTTTTTCTAACAATAGATCTTTAGTGCTTGTAAGTTGATAAATATAAATTTCATCTATTACATACTTTTGGACTTTAGGGATTTTCAACATATTAATATTAATCTTATTATATACCCCATCCGGTGAAACATACACTTTAGTAATCCCATGAAGTTTTGCATGTATTTCTTCCCAAAACATTGAAAAGGATATTTCATCAACAACCTTATATTTTATGGCATTATCATAATATTTAAAATATTTGTTTTCCAGATCTTCGCCGTTTTCAAGAAATACAATTTCGGGGGCATCTTTTGTATTATTGCTTATAATCAGGGCGGCATAAAATACCTGCTGTGTAAAACCATATGAAATAGGTTTGTATTCCTCAGGTGAATTGTCGGCGCTTACATTAAAATTTCTAAACCTTATAATCTCAATGGCCGCTTCTCCAGGTTTCAAGGCTTTTTGTATGTCTTTCCAATTAAAGACTTTCCTGTCATTTTCTTTTGAAAACAATGTAGATTTTAAGGACAGGTCTTTCTCTAAAAAATTCACTTTTTCTTCCTGTTGCCTGAGGTCTATGTTTAATTTTTTCAGATCTTCTTCTGATAATAAGTATAAGGAGCCTAAATATTCCTTTTCTTTTTGCCAGAGATTGTATGTAGATATTATTTTTTTGTCAGAGCTGCTCAGTATGTTTTTCCTTACTTTTTCGCTCGAATGAAACAGCAATGCTTTGGTGGCCAACTGATGATTATACATTTCCCCAATCAGGTTTGGGTACTCATTATGCTTTTTTAATGCAATTGAATTGTAGCGTTCCACATCTTCCTTAATAGTATTATAAAATGCATCTTTTTCAGGTTCGCTCATATAAGGAAAAAAAGTTTTAACCTGGTTTAATTGATGCTGGATTGCAGCAGTAAATAATGGGATGGCTTTATTAAAATCTTCGTTAAATAAATGCAAAACCGCCAGGTTGTTTAGGGAGGTTGCATAGGTAGGATGTTTTTCACCATAAGTTTCTTTTTTTAAAATCAACGCTTTTGCATATAGGTCCAGTGCTTTTTCTGATTTTCCCATGGCCATATACAAAAGGGCCAGGTTATTTAATGATACCGCATATGAAGGGAGCTTTTCGCCCTGAATTTTCCGTTCGATTTCAAGACTTTTTTCATAATATTGTTCTGATTTTTTATAATTTCCTAGTTTTCGGTAAAGGCTGGCCAGGTTTACAATATTATTTGCATACAATGGGTGCAACTCACTAACATTATTTTTATATATTTCAGATGCTTCATTATAAAATATTACCGCTTGCTCAAGCTCGTTGGTTGCAATGAAATAATTTGCATAATTATTTAAAGCGGTAGCATAATCTAATTGGTTATTTCCAAGCAATGCTTTATATAATGGAAGGGAAAGTTCAAAATTGGATTTGGCTTTTTCAAGGTTGCCTATTTTTATGTACAATCCTGCAAGGCTATTGTAAGAAGAAGCAAGATTTAATTTTTCTTCTTCAAAGTTTCTTTTTTGGATCTCAATGGCTGTGATGTATATACGTTCCGCTTCTCCATACTCCGCCATTTGTTCCAAGAGTGAGGCCTTGTCCATAAGGAAATGTCCAATATCGGGATGTTCGTTTCCTAAAATTTTTATGGATAAATCAACAGCTTCGGAAATAAGTTCTTTTGATTTTATTAAATCTCCTTTTGATCTATATATACTTCCAATATTTTTTAAAACTGTAGCATAGAAGATGTTTTCTTTACCATAGGAAAAAACATAAATTTGCAAAGCACTTTTGAATGAAGATACTGCTTTTTCATAATCTCCCGAAGCTTTGTATAGCAGGCCAAAATAGTTTAGAATACCGGCATATTCAGGATGTTTGTTGCCATAATTGATTTGGTAGTTTTGCAGGATGCTTTCATATACATTTTCAGCTTCCTTATATTTGTTCTGTTCCTGATATATGAAGGCAAGGTTGAGGAGTGTTGCAGCATAATCAAGATCATTTTCGCCCAATAAAGCTTTTTTTATTAACAATGTTTCTTTGTAGGTTTCTTCAGCTTTTTGAAATTCGCCAATATGGTTATAACAAAGACCCAGATCATTTAATATTACAACATAATTCGGATCATTTTTACCAGAGATGTTTTCAACAATGGGCAATGCATTTTCCAATAATTTTATACACTTTTTCCAATCGCTGCCCCAATATAGCTCAGTACTGTCATAATACTGCCGCCATGACTGCGCTTGAGTATTTTGTATACTTAAACAAAAGATGAAGATAATTAATTTGTTCATTTATTTATACATATCATTTATAGAATATTATCTATAATCTCAAGCATATTTGTCAGATAATCATTTATAGCCTGAAGTTAGAATGAAAAGTAAATTTACGGATACACTGTATTTAATATGCCTCGTTCATTTATAAAATAGTACATCAGATATATTATTCAATTTAAATGTTTGATGATCTTTACTTAAATTAATTCTATTGAAATCAAATAAGTGGTATATTTCATAAGCAATATTTTAAACATAAAAAAAACCTTGCAGAACAAGGTTTTTTTTATGTTTATACTTTTAATAGCTTTTAAAGATTTATTCCAATTCTTTCCTTTAAAATACTGTAAGATGTTTTAAATTCCTCTATTTCGGGATTGGCAGCTATGGCACTTTCATACTTGTCAATAGCCTCTATAAAAAGGTTGTTTTTTTCATAAAATGAGGCTAATATAATTTCTCTTAATGCAGGGCTCGAATCAAGTTCTGCTTGCAATAGCTTTAGTTCTTCCATTAGTAATAGTGAATTAGTTCCTGTAGAACGTTTTAGGCTATAACTATCAGATTTAATGCTGGTTTTGTTTTTTACAGAAACAGAAAATATTACAATATTTTCTTCTTCCAAAGCCTGATCATTTAAGCTAACCGTTAAATAATTTTTAGTAGTTTCCTTAGTGGACAAAACCTCGTTGAACATATTTTTAAAGCTTACAACATAGGTATTTTCTTCCCCTAAATCTGACCATTTTATAAAGGCCTCATCGTGCAATACTTCACCATTGAGGGGCACCATAGCAGTGATAGCATAATTTTCCAATGCCCTTTCCACTGCCCCAGTAACCTTTAAATAGTTCCTGTGGTTGTCATTGATATCCGTGTCGCCACCTTCATAAAACTTTCCAATTAGGAAATCTGCATATTTTCCGGCTACGCTCGTAGTTAAAAGACCTAATTTTTCATTAAGGACTGAAACAGGGTATTGGCCAGCTTTTTTAAGTTCAATGGTTTTGCCACTTGAATGGACCAGACCTATTATAGCATGTTCAGACACTGTTATGATGTCCCCGCTGAAAAGAGAGGCACCCGTTTTTAGTGTTTGTTTGTCTTTATGGGATGCAGTAGTTGCTTTAAAGTTTTCGCCTTTGTTAATCAAAACTTTAAAGACATAATCTTGTGCTGAGGCCCAATTGCAGATTACTGCTAGGCAAAAGGTTAATAATGTGAATTTCATTTTCAAAATATTTAAGTTTAATTTTTTCTTTTTTATATTTTCATTACACAACTTTATACTGTGGGGCAATAAAATGGTAACCTCTGAGACTAAAATATCATTCTGAAAACTGCCAACACTTTTTAGAACCTTATATAAATGGCACAATTCAATTACTCTTGCACTTCGATAAATTCATTTTCTTTTCTTTCGCCGATTTTATAAACTTTGAAAACTTTTTTCCTTCCCATTTTAGAAAACAAATTTTTAATAACGCCATAATAAGCTTCCAAAGAATCCCCGGATAACAATATGGCAGCAATGCCAATGGTGATATTCAATTTATAATTAAAGAAATAAAAGACTCCGATTATTATTCCCAATAATATAATTACTTCAATAATCTGGATAATTTTCGTAAGGCCATCATACCACAGGGAAAGCTTCCTGTATATTATAGAAAAAAATACTACATTCAGAAAGCAAAGAAATACCCCTGACATAATATTCCCCCATTTCCCCATTTCATTGATATAGCTTCCATTTAAAATCATAGAGACAATATTTGCATGGATTACCACCCCAAACATATCGGGATTTGTCTTTCCAGCATATGTCAGGTTCATCGGAGTGAAAAATTTGTCCTTCCAGGATTTGTCGTCAAAGTGATTTCCAATATAGCCCATGATGACAATTTTGTTTTCAATCATTTCAGGGTCAAAGTTTTCATTTAAAACATCTTCAACATCTAGTGCATAAAAGGAGTTGCCAAAGTCTCCTTCTTCATATAAAATATTTCCCCTATAGTTTATTACCTCATAAACATTGTTTCTTTTAAGGAACGCTTCTGCTTTTTCCGGGGCATATATCTGACAAATCTTTACCCCGAAGGCCACTTCATTTGCATCTTTTACATATTCTCTAGGCGTGAAAGTTCTGCATGTCTTAAAATGGTCCTGATCTTTGGCTTCAGTTATAATATTTGCATAAGCTGTTTTTGCATATTTATTGAATTTAGGGTGGGACGTTTCTAAAGAATCAAAACTTTCAGACGCTTGATTGAAATTTGAAATTTTTGACGCTAGGATCAGGTTTTCTACTTCAGAAAACGCTTTCCCTAAGAGGCTGTCATGCCTTGGGTTTCCATCATTCCTGAAAAAAACATCAATCGCAACTAATTTAGGCTTGTATTTATTTAAAATAGTAAGTTGTTCGGCAATACCTTCCCTGTTTAGATTTCCTATGTTTACGATTACGATTTTTTCCTCGGCGCCAGGATGTTTACGCATGCGGGAGAAAACCATGTCGGTTATCTCAACATCATTAATTGCCTCACCTATTGGGTCAAGAATATCAAATTTATTGAATGTTTTAAGTACAAAATACATTAAAACAAAAATAAAAGCAGTTCCGAAGATGGTATCTAACCAAAATTTCCTGTCCATAATATGTTGTAAATCAAAAACTAATATTCTAAAAGGTTACAAATTAATGATTTTTAAAATAAATATCAGATCCAAAATAATTTGTCATATTTCAGTGCTGTAGATAGTGTTCATTATTTAATAAGTTGGTTGAATATGCTGCAATTATTGAATATATATGACCTGTATGATATTTATTAAAAAATATATAAAATTAAACTATAGCATAAATTACATTTGTTTTAGCCGTTTTTAGAGACGTTTAAAGAACTTTTCTATATCACATATTAAAATGCTACACATAAAGGATCTACATATTTTTGTTTTTTTTATTGTTTGGTGTACCTTAATTCTTTGTGAAAATATTGCATATTCACAAAATTCGGTAGGGATTGGTACAAATAACCCAAACAGAAATGCTGTGTTGGACCTTAACGCTACCGATAATAACCAAGGCTTTCTTGCGCCCAGGCTTACAACATCCCAAAGAAACAATCCAGGGTTCATAACTTCACTGCAAAATACAGATAATGGGATGCTTATTTTTGATTCTGATATAGGCAGTTTCTTTTATTGGTTTAATAATCAATGGATTGAAGGTTTTTCAAGTGATGTAAATGTTATATTGTGGAGATCAGGCATTAATGCACCAAATAATAATTCAGGAAAGGAAGGTGATTTTTATTTAGATGAAAAAACAGGAAATATTTACAAACGAGGGGCGGCATCCTATGCATTAATTTCTGCTAAGCCTGCGCCTCAAAATCTATCCAGTACCAAAAATGGAAATTTAATTGATGTTAAAATTACAGAGGGTTTGGGCATTTCCTTAAATATTGATGATGCGGATGCAGACCCTACCAATGAACTTATCTCAAAAATTTCAATTGAAGATAAAATATTATTGATAACTGAAGGTAATAAAAATCATACAGTTGATTTAACAAACATCAATTCAGATAATCAACAATTAAAAAGTACTAAAGCAGGAAATATCATTTCTTTAGAACTTGAGAGAGGCAACAATGTGAATTTAAATATTGCAGATTCAGATTCTGACCCGGAAAATGAAATTCAGGATCTTTCACTACTAAACAATATTTTAAAAATTACCAAAAATCCTTTGGCATCAGAAATTGATCTCAATTCAATCAATACCGACAACCAGGCACTCAGCTATAATGCTGCAACCCAAATCCTAAGCCTTACCGATGGCGGGACGGTTGACCTAAGTGGCCTTGTTGGCACCGACGACCAGGTTATTTCCTACAATGCTAACACAAAAATCATTACTTTGGAAAGGGGTGGGACAATTGATCTTAATGACCTGGTTAATACTGATAACCAAACCTTAAGTAAAACTGGAAATTCAATAACTATAAGTAATGGCAATAGCATTACTCTTGCCAATAATACGCCAACAGAAGATCAGGTACTATTATGGAAAAGCGGTAGCTGGACGGCCGCTTCAGTAAATGGTATTGTTTCCCAAACAAAATACTATTCTGTTGATCCCACTGCCTTTGTGGGTATAGGGAAAGATGGTTATAAAATTTATTATCACGAAGATACAGGAAATGAAGGGTCTTTTGTTGCTATAGATGAAAATGGTGGCATAGGAGCACCAGTAAATCTTCCGCATGGAGCAACAATTAGTAGGATTACTTTTTACTATTATGATGATGAAGATGGAGGTGCTGATAGAGATATGGGGTTTCAACTTGTTCGAAAAGACAGGCAAAATGGCAATTTTGTCAATATTGTTTCCGGCTCATCCTCATTGAGACCTACATTTGCCTCACTTTCTTTACCTACAACTTTGAATAATGTAGTTGACAATAGCCTTTATTCTTATAGGATTAAGGTTGATATGAAAAAATTCGGACATATTACAAATCTCAGTGGTATTAGGCACAGATTATATTCTGTGGTAATTGAATATTTAGAATAACTTTTTATTTCCTTTTAGGACTCTTAAGTATTTATATGTAGCTAAATTCATCATCAAAAGTGTGTTTTAAATAAGATTTATGAGGTTTACATTATATTATGGTTTTTTGTATTTCATCGGACTAATGCATTTTTTTGCTAATGCAAAGGGGCAATCTATTATAAATAAATCACAGCTTATTACAATTGCTCCCAATACCCATGTTACGGTTTCAGGAAATTTTATAAATGAAGGAATTGTAATCAATCAAGGGAGCATATCAGTTTCGGGTGACTGGCAAAACTTAAAAGAATACGATCACAGTATAGGAACCATGATATTTAATGGTGAAAAAGACCAGGTAATCGACCATAATGATCAAGTATTTTACGACTTGGAAATTAATGGATTGGGTAAGAAAATATTAAAATCAAATATAGTTGTTTCCCACAAATTAATCTTAATTAACGGAATCCTTTATCCAGAAAATGATCAATATCTTCTTTTGGGAAGAGACGCTTCACTTAAAGGAGGATCCGAAACATCTTATATAAATGGGGCATTTTATCATACAGGAACAGGTTATAAATATTTTCCCATTGGGAAAGATGGGCATTTTCGACCCGTTACCTTATTGAATATTGAAGGCATACAGCCAGTAGTTGGTTTGGAGGTATTCTCTAACAATCCTTATCAAAGATATGGTACATTATTTAAATCTATTTCCAGTGCCAGGTATTGGAGGCTTACCCAAATGGAAGGAACCTTCAATGGTTCATTGGTCACGCTTAGTTTGGGGGAGGATGACGGCATTCAAGATCCCGGGCAACTTTTATTGGCTGAGATGGATAACCAAGAAGAAATATTCAAAAATATTGGCCAAAGCGGATTTATAAGAAATGTTAGTGGACTTGCCATAACAAGTGAAAAACCTGTAAAAGAAGAAGTTATTGCAGTTGGTATTTACTCTGGTTTTTCGGATAACAGAGTGCTATATGTCCCAAATGTACTTTATCATAGTGCGACCGACCCCGAAAATAAAACGATAAAGGTTTATGGGGAAGAAATTGATCCACAAGGGTTTTTATTTAGGATATATAATCGCTGGGGCATTATTATTTTTGAATCAAGCTCGTACGATAAGGTCCACAATGAAGGTTGGAGAGGGACCAACACCATTACAGGCGAAGAGGAAAGTAACGGTGTATATATATATACGCTTTCAGGTAAGTTTAAGAGCGGAGTTCCAATTAAAGAAAAGGGAAGAATTACAATTTTGCAATAACATGAATCGCGTACATTCTAGGATTTTTTATAAGATATCATTTATATTAATTACCTGGAATGGTTTTTCTACTACCTCCTTGTTCTCGCAAGACCCAAAATTTTCGCAATATTATGCAGCCCCTCTTTATTTAAACCCTGCACTTAATGGGCTTGAAAAGGATGTATATTTTGGCGTAAATTTTAGGTCGCAATGGAAAAGCATTGACTTGCCGTATACTACAAGCCAGTTTTCTTTTATATATCCCTTATATAAAAAAGGAGTTGTTTACCGGCATCTTGGGGGATTAGGTTTGTCATTGTTCAATGACCTGGCAGGAGGTCATGGTGGCATAAAAACTTTTGGTTTCCAGCTTTCAGGTGCATATAATTATTCTTTGCCATACAATACAAATCATAATATTTCTTTTGGTGCTCAGGCAGGTTTTTATCAAAAAAGTATAAACTTCAATGACCTTCGATGGGGTTCGCAATAT
>JALZND010000330.1 GCA_030857845.1 Bacteroidota bacterium
ATTTTGAGGTTTCTTGAATACACCTTCACAGTCTTATTTACTATAGAATATCTTTTAAGGGTATGGACAGTTAAAAAGAAGCTTGGTTATTTATTTAGTTTTTTGGGGATTATAGACTTTCTGGCCATAATTCCCACTTACCTAGGCTTTTTTTTGGTGGGATCACAATACCTTTTGGTCATCAGGACAATCCGGCTCTTAAGGGTCTTCAGGATATTCAAGCTGGCCCAATTTATGGGTGAAGCGGAAACATTGAAAACAGCATTAAACTCAGGCAAGCATAAAATTTTAGTATTTCTACTGTCGGTATTAAGCCTTACTACTATCATGGGCACTTTGATGTACCTCATTGAAGGAGAAGAAAATGGATTTACAAGCATTCCAATTAGTATTTACTGGGCAATAATTACTTTAACTACTGTTGGATATGGAGACATCGCCCCAGTAACTGCATTGGGCAGGGCATTCGCATCCCTTATAATGATCACAGGATATTCTATTATTGCAGTTCCCACGGGGATTGTTACTGCAGAGCTTACCAAAGCAAGTCAAATACGGGATTTGAAAAAGTGTGCACAATGTGGAAAAATGGACCATGAGAAAAAAGCCTCCTTTTGCAGTAATTGTGGCGTCAAATTATTGCAAGACTAATCTTTTAAAGCTTCCGGATCTGTGGGGTGAACTTCCTTTTCTACAATTCTTACTGCATTGCTGGTAGGCACAATTATTTTGCCAAATTGCTTTGCATAAACTTGTGTAAATTGTGCACCCAATAAAAGGATGACAGAAGAATAATAAACCCACATCAAAATTGCTACCAGAGATCCTGCAGCACCATAGGTGTCCCCAAAATCACTATTTGCCAAATAGAAATTGATCAGCACCCGGCCCAGTATGAACAATAGTGTAGTGATAAAAGCCCCCACCCACACTTCCCTCCACCTGATTACGGCATCAGGCAAAAGCTTGAAAATCATGGCGAATATAATTGTGGTAAAAATTGTAGAAATTGAAAAATTTAATATCCAGGTTAAATAAACGGCAAATTCTGATAAATACTTTAATAAAATATCATTAAAGAGCCCTACTAAAGCATCAAGTACAAGCGAGAAAATCATCAATAAACCAAAAAAAGCAACTAAAGTAAAAGACAACAGCCGGTCAATAATGAATTTGACCCAATTCTTTTTTGGCTTTGCCCTCACTCCCCAGATTTTGTTCAAGCCGTTTTGCACCGACACAAATACCGTTGTTGCACTGAACAATAATGTTCCGATAGCTATAATGGTGGCAATAGTTCCAGCATCAGAAATTGTAGCATTCTGTATGATGCGTTGCAATTCCACAGCTGTATTGTGCCCCATTAAATATTGAATTTGATAATAAAGCTCACCCGTAACGGCCTTTTCTCCATAAATGCTCCCGGCAATTGCCAAAACAACAATTAATATAGCTGGTAAAGAAAAAATAGTATAAAAAGCTATCGATGCACTATAGCTCATTGGGTCATCTTTAAAAAAACCCTTGAAAGTATCCTTGATAAGCTGCCAAATGCCCTTGGAGGTTTGAATTAATTTCAACTTAATTAAATTTATATTGAACAAAAAAAACACCTTAAAGAAAGCCTTTAAGGTGTTTTAAGAAATGATCGAATTATAGGACCATCAACATGAATGCTTGTATACTTAAATTAAATTCAAATTATATTCCAATTCTATATTCTTGTAAAGGTTTTGATCACCCTCTTATAACCTTAAATAGGATTGCAATAACAGCAATAACCAATAAGATGTGGATTATACCTCCAGCACTATAAGCAAAAAAACCTATAGCCCATCCAATGATAAGAATAACAGCAATGATATACAAAAGACCACTCATAGTAAAAATGTTTTGGTTAGAAAGATAGGCAAGAAAAAAGGAAAGTTATATTCCCCTTCCTTGTATTAACCTAAATATAATTGCAATCACAGCAATTACAAGTAAGATGTGAATAATGCCGCCAGCGCTATAAGCAAAAAAACCTATAGCCCATGCTATAACTAAAACAACTGCGATTAAATATAATAAACTACCCATGTTAAAAAAGTTTAAATTTAAAAATAATTTTTAAAATTATTATGTAAAAAAATCTACAAGGAATATATACTCACTTTAACATAAAAAGTTGCTTTTTGTAAAATATTTTTTTCTGAATGCTATTAGACAAGTGATATAAAATCTATTTTATTTATGATAATACTTCTTTCAGATTTAAGGTTTTTTATTTAAAAATCATTGCATCTTTACCTTTGAAATGCTTATTTATATTGATTGATCAATTAAATCACTCTAAAAACGGGTGTTAACCTTAATAAATATTAAATGAAAAAATGAAGTTTATAAAGTTCTTTAGGGAATTAGGAATAAAAAGCTTTAGATAAACTATGTTTTTAATTATTTATTATGCTAGCATTACCTTCTTGCACAACTTTGCTTATTTTTGAAAAATAAATTGATTTTAAATGGTATATAGCATAATCAATTCTTAAACCATCATTCGTTCTTTATGCAAGAAATTGGCAATAGCTATAAAGTAGCTGACCACATATCTAAAAACATTTTTTTCCCAAAAAGAAACATCACAACAAAAAAAAGCCTCTCTTTAAAATACCTAAAATACAGGGCATTGCGACCCATACTCAAATTGTATTATAAAATATTTAAGCTCATCAATATCAATACTCCCTGGACTTCTCAAGCCTCAATAATAATTTTTGAAAAAATCTTAAACAAAAATATGATTGGACTGGAATATGGAAGTGGTAAAAGTACCCTGTATTTTGCTTCAAAATTAAAGAATTTGCTAAGTGTTGAACATGCAAAAGATTGGTATGAAAATATAAAAGTCCTGCTGGAAAGTAAAAACATAAAAAATGTAGATTATCGCCTGGTTGAAAAAAATAAACCTTGTAGCGGCAATACATCAATAGAAATTCAAAATAAGTTAAAATTACCAAAATTTCACATCCGGAAAGATTATGAAGCCTATTATAATGTTGTAAACGAATTTCCGGAACAACATTTTGATTTTATCCTGGTAGATGGCAGGGCACGAGTAGAATGTGCCATTAATTGCATTGGAAAATTAAAAAGAAACGGAATACTTGTGCTCGACAACGCCGAAAGGGAACGTTATAGTCCTGTTATTAAAATTTTGGATGAATGGCCTAGAGTGGTTACAACCAACGGGCTTACAGATACAATTTTTTGGTTTAAGCCTTAAACCTTTGCTATGGGAATTGTAATACGCCAAAGTATTTTATCATCCATATTTTCTTATTTGGGTGTGATGATTGCATATTTCAACCTATTATGGTTGTTCCCAAAAGCACTGCAACAAGATGAAATTGGATTACTGAGGATAGTCCAGGATATTGCAATCCTTTTTGTTCCATTTGCACAAATTGGCCTGGGACAAAGTACAGTAAAATTTTTTCCTTCATTTAACAACCAAGTAAATAGGGAAAGTGGATTCCTGTCTTTTTTTATTTTTGCTTCCATTATTACCTTTTCAATATTCCTCCTTATTGTTTTACTTTTAAAGCCTTTTATAATTCAATGGTTTGACCCTGCCATTGTAGATTTCTTTCACCTCGTTTTGGCACTTACCTTTATTTTAGCCTTGATGGGCATAGTTGAAGCTTACTCAAGGTCATTGCTAAAAATTGTATTTCCTAATTTTGTAAAAGAGGTTTTGATTCGGCTGTTTACAAGTGTTATTGTTTTGCTTTATTTTATTGAAGTATTCTCATTGACCCACTTATTATATGCTCTAATAGGGACCTATGCACTGGCCCTAGGTGTGCTGGTGCTTTATTTATACCTAAAAGGGGAATGGCATTTTTCTTTTAGCTTCAAGTTTTTGAACAGAAAATCCTTAAATAAAATACTTCAGTACAGCTTGTATTCCATGGCTGGGAGCAGTGGCATAATAATATTAGGAAAAGCAGATACAATAATGATAGGTTCCTTAAAAGGGTTATCGGAGGCTGGGGTATACAGTATTATGATATATGTAGCTGCTGTGATCGAAATACCCAAAAGGGCGATAGCACAAATATCCATGCCTTTAATTTCAAGGGCTTTTGAAAACGTAGATCTAAAAGAAATTAAATTATTGTACAGGAAGGCATCTGTCAATCAACTTATTATTGGCTTATTGATCCTGATTGGGATATGGTCAAGCATCCAAAACCTCTTTCACATAATGCCAAACGGTGACAGATATGAGTACGGCAAATATGTTATTTTAATTATGGGCTTGGGGAAGCTCATAGATATGACCGCAGGGATTAATGGGGAAATTATTATTATGTCTAAATATTATAAATACAATATGATATTTATCATCATCATAGGAGTCTTCACGATCGTGTCAAATTATATCTTTATAAACCTATGGGGGATTTATGGTGCTGCCCTGGCCTCTGTTTTATCATTCTTTGTATTTAACCTGATAAAGTTGATATTTATAGGTATCAAATTTAAAATGCA
>JALZND010000050.1 GCA_030857845.1 Bacteroidota bacterium
TCTATTTAGGGAATTAAATGGAAGTATTTTATTTTTTTTGTTAATCTGTTTTCCTGCTTTTTTTTATCGTTATGATAAAAAAATTATTAATTCGATAATTAAAATAAAGTAAAAATCCTCTGCATTTCAAAATCCTTCTATTCAATCATGTCGCAAATTTCTAAATTAATAATTGGGGGATGATAACAATTTTTATATAAAATTTAGAAGCTGATCTGTATAAAATAAAAAAAGGCAACTCAAGATTGCCTTTTATGAATTATGAACAAATAATTTTAGCTCAATAAATTTTTCCTCATAAAAGCAGCCGACGCTGGACATAGATTTTTAAACTCTGTGGTTGATTTAATAAAACCAGGGGCTTCCTCTTTGTTTACAGTTTCAAAACCTTGGCTTTTAAAAAAATCTTCAGCTGTTTCCGTAAGTAAATAAAGTTCTTCCACGCCCATCTCCAACGCTTTTTCCATGGTCAGCATACACATTGTTTTACCTTTGCCTTTACCTTTAAATTCATCTACCACTACTACAGACCTTAATAGACCATGTTCTCGAAAATTTTCAAGCCCTGTCATGCCTACCAGGTTTTTCTTATCATAAAAAAGAAAAATATGGATAATATCCATGACAATATCTGATGCGGGTAAATTTTCCTTCAACAAAAGATCTTTTATAAGAGGCAGATCTTCAAGTTTTGCATGTTTTAACTGCAAATTTTCAGTGGCCGTTTCCATGGGTCTGTGTTTTGTTTAACTATTTATTAGACGACACTTTTGCTTCAAAGGTTAATATATAAAAATTTACTAAACAATTTATCTGTGGCTCTTCTAGTTTAGAGGAAGGCTACAAGACAATAAGGGATTATTTTTTATTAGGAATAAAAATTACAAGATTAATTGCCATTTTAATAAAATATGTTCTTTAAGGATGTTTGTTTTATTAAAAATATAATTCAGCTTCAAATTAACATAAATATCTTTAATTAAAAAAATTTACATTCTGATCAATTTATTTCCATAAAAATTAATTGAAAACATTTATTATTAGTATATCATGGGTTGGTAAACAAATAAAATTATTAATGCTTTATATTTTTGAGAATATACCTTACTTTTGCAATCGGAAATAAATACATTAAATGCACAACCATTTTAAAGCAGTAGGCTTATCTTTTTCTAATGCACCCATAGAAATACGGGAGCAAATAGCAATGGATGAAAATGTTTGCAGGAGGTTGCTCAGGTATTTTAAAGAGTTCACTGATATTACCGATGTTTTTATCCTTTCTACCTGCAACAGGACAGAAATTTATTATTCTTCTGAAGAAGATCAAAGCGATACTATATTAAAACTTATTGGTATTGAGAAAAACCTTCAAGACATTACCACGCTGAAAGGTTATTTCAATATTTATAATGAACACGATAAAGCTGTCCAGCATTTATTTGATGTATCCATGGGCCTTGAAGCTCAGGTTGTTGGTGACATGCAGATCAGCAATCAGGTGAAGAGGGCTTATCAAATGTCTGCAGATGAAAATTTAGCTGGTCCATTCCTTCACCGCTTGCTGCATACCATATTTTTTACCAACAAAAGGGTAGTACAGGAAACTTCATTCCGTGATGGGGCAGCATCAGTATCATACGCTACTGCAGAATTGATCTCAGAACTTACTGTTGATATAAAGAACCCTAAAGTGCTTATAATAGGCCTTGGGGAAATTGGTGCAGACCTTTGTAGGAACCTTTCCGGTTCATCCAATAATAATATTTTTATTACCAACCGTACAATGGCAAAAGCTGAGGCTATAGCTAATGAATGTGGCTTACAGGTGCTCCCTTTTGAAAATGTTTATGAAGAAATTAATGATGCAGATGTAGTAGTCTGTGCTGTTGGGAGCCAAACGCCATTCATAACAAGGGATTTGCTAAAGGATGTAGCGCTATTTAAATATAAATATTTCTTGGACCTCTCTGTACCTAGGAGCATTGACCTCAGTATAGAAGAACTTCCTGGTGTACTTGTTTATAATATTGACAATATACAAAATAAAACCTCTGAAGCTTTACAGAGAAGGATTGCATCTATTCCTAAAGTAAAGGAAATTATAAAAGATGCAATTGAAGAATTTAACAATTGGTCTGAAGAAATGGCGGTTTCGCCAACCATTCAAAAGTTAAAAAATGCTCTTGAACAAATCAGGCAACAAGAACTGGCCAGGTATGTAAAGTCATTAAATGAAGAAGAATCACAGCTGGTAGATAAGGTTACAAAAGGAATGATGCAAAAGATTATGAAGCTACCTGTTTTACAATTAAAAGCTGCTTGTAAAAGAGGTGAGGCTGAAACCCTAATAGATGTGCTCAACGACCTTTTCAACCTCGAAAAAGAACCTCAGAAGTTAAAATAAGATATCTAAACTAAAAAAAGGCAAACAAAAACGGTTTGCCTTTTTTTTTGCCCACCAGTTAATAAAAAAATATAAAAAATTTATACCTTTTATAAATCACCCACTACCATTTCTCTTGTAATATAATTTCCCACTCCTTTTGAAAATCAAAAATATTATTCACAGGGCCATCCCAGTGCCTATCAAAGTTTTGGGACTACAGGTTTTATATTTAGGGATTTATTCCGAGGGGCTTATCATTCAAGCATTATACAATATGATCTATTAAACTGGTTTGGCTTTAGTTTTTCCGGACATTCATATGTCAATAGGGAATACTTAAATAATTTACCTTTTTCACTCTCTAACGCTTCCTCTAGTACCACAACCAGCAATAATCCATCACTCAAGAAAGGATTTATTTTTGGAAAGATTACAGATGAGCTAGGAAATCCTTTGCCAGGAGTGAATGTAATGGTCAAGAATAATAAATCGGGTGCCATTTTAGACTTGGATGAAGCTTATTCTATAAAAGCAAAAGAAGGAGATGAGCTTTTATTCAGTTTTATTGGAATGGTGCCAGCAAGTGCTTTAGTTGGGAAAGCAAACATTATTACTTGTGAAAATAAACAACTAAGGCTACAACGGAAGCAGTTTTCGCACTTTTTCTAAAAGGAAGTGATTGGATTTCCATAACAGATCATTTGGATATTGAATGGACCAAAAGAGCATTAAACCTGAAAAAATTGAAAGTGTGCAGGTTGAAGCAGGAACAGGATATTTTAAAACTGCTTGGGACGCTGTGGACATCCAACCAGGCATGAGCCAGGTAAAACTCACAAAAGTAGGAGATGGAATAGTTTGGGGAGGTTTATATTGGCAATACTTTGAGGACCTTGGCAAGATTACCTTTTCAGAAACAGCATTGCAGCTTAATAAAAAGTTGTTCCTTAAAAAAAATACAGACAAAGGTAGAAATCACGCTTATTACTGACGAAACAAAGCTAAAGATTGGCGATTTGATAAGGGTTCGGATAGAATTGAAAGTTGACCGGGAGATGGAATATGTTCATATGAAAGACATGCGTGCTCAGGCTTGGAGCCCGTTAATGTGTAGTCTTCTTATAAATGGCAAGATGGTTTGGGTTATTATGAAAGTACAAAAGATGCCAGCACAAATTTCTTTTTTGAAAATCTTAGAAAAGGTATTTATGTATATGATTATGATTTACGTGCAAATAATCAAGGTGATTTTTCCAATGGCATTACTTCAGTACAATGTATGTATGCACCGGAATTCAGCAGCCATAGTGAAGGTTTAAGGATAAAAATTGAGGATTGATTGCACTTAAAATTTAAAATAAATTTTTGCTTTATTTTGGAGGTTAATATTAATATTTACCTTCTATATCCTACGGTGCAGTGATTAAAATAAATTTTTTATTTTTTTATTGAAGTTAATGTGGCTAAAAATAATGATGAAAAAAAATTTAAACATTGTTAACATTGGTAATATGCATATGATTTTAAGTTCAATAATATATATAATTATTATTGAACTTCATTGGATGGAAAGGTGGGACCGAACAAATTGACGATGTACTGGTAATTGGGTTCAAACCATTTGTTTTTAATCCAGTAGTAATAACGGAGAAAGAAAAAATCAGCTATTGACAAATTTCATTGCAACTATTTATACTTCACTCTGGCAAGAAACCCACACAATTATAAATAGGAAATACAAATGATTTTTGGGAATATCTTCCTACCTTCCTTTTTAAAAAAAGAAACAAATTTTAAATTTTAAAGGTGGTATTTATTTAAAATAAATAAGAGCTATAGAGGTTTATATATTATATTATTTCCCATTCTATAAGTTTTTCCATTAATTTCCAGAATTATTTAACTGCGTAAAAAAGATATATTTTGGTTTTTACATTTTGAAGGAAATAAAAATAGGTTACCAAAATGTATCAGCAATATTAGTATATGAACCATTGTAATAGTACCCTTTTTAAAGGAGTAGTAATATTCTTAATTATCGTCCAAAAATCATTTTTAACTTGTAGTGCTTTAAATGCTACAAATGTCCTATTATCAGAACCTATATATTATAGTGAAGTATCAGGTGCAGGAAATACAGCAATATCAAGTACTACTTATTCAATAGTTGAGAAAGACAATAAAAAAGGACTTGCTGACGAAAAGGGGACCTTGGTGATCCCCGCAAAATACGATGACCTGGGCTGGACAAAAGGCACCCCTTTGGTGATAGGAAATGTAATTGGTTATAAAGAAAATAATTCATGGGGCTTGATAAACACCAAGAATCAAAGAGTGACTGCACCTTTATACTCGAAGATAGAACCTTATAATGAAGATTTGCTTATTGCTGCCAAACGTATTTCACAAATAAACCAAAGCATGTTTGGAGTAATAAATACAAAAGGAAAAGCAGTAGTACCATTTAATTATCTATTTCTTGCTGGTAATGAAGGGGCTTTGATAGCAGGCAAAGACAAAAGTGGCATAACGAGGTACGGTTTAATAGACATGAAAAACAACGTCCTCATTCCTTTCGATTTTATATCCATCAAACAAGTATCAAAAAATAGGTTTTCCCTTAAAAATGGGGAAGAAAAAGTGTCTATGGTTGATTCCAAAGGTTTTAGGCTTATTGGGTTTGAACTGGACAGCATAGGTGATTTTTCAGGAAATATTGCCACTGTGTATTTGAATGGGAAAAAAGGCAAAATAGATAATGAAGGAAAATTTGTTCTAAAGCCTATTTATAAAGATATTTTTGAAGAAAATTTTGGCTACCGTGCTTTGCATTACCCTTCATGGAAACTATTGGATGCACAGAACCACCTTGTCAATAATTTTGAATATGATGAAATGTTTCCCGCAGATTCCAACACTTATAAAATTAAGCTAGGTGAAAAAATGGCAATTGTTGATGCTAAAGACAATTTTCTGATGCCAGCCGTCAACCTCGTTGGAGTATTTGAAAATAAGATCGCCATATTTATCAAAAAGAATAAATATGGTGTTGTAGACCACCGGGGCAAGGTAATTATTAAGCCGGAATATGATTCCGTACGCATTACAGATACTTTCATATTGGGGATGAAAAGAACCATCCATGAGAAATGGTCAGTTTTCAACCATCAAGGAGACTCATTGACTGAACGCACTTATCAGGAAGTAAAAAGCGAAAAGCCTGGGTTGCTGGGCGTGAAAAGAAATGACAGTTGGGGCTTTATCAATGAAAAGGGGAAGGAAATAATCCCTAACCAATATGATTCTGTAGAAAATTTTCAAGGGCAGGTTACAAAAGCTACTTTTTTAGGCTCTGAAGGAGTAATTAATAATCAAGGAGAGTGGCTTGCCAATCCATGGCATGAATTTGTACAGCCAGTGAGTGAAAATATCTTTTATTTCAGGTCCGGAAAAAAAACTGGCTTACTAGGCCCTGGCAACAAACAAATTTATACAACTGAAAATGCATTTTTCCCCATAAATTCCGGATTTATTGAGAAAAATGCTGAGAATAAATTGGGCTTGGTAAACAAAAAAGGCATAGTTATATTGAAAGTTGAATATGATGAAATTTCTCATCTTCAGGGCGATTCTATATATATATTTAAAAAAGACGGAAAATTCGGCATCGTTACCACGGAAGGAAAAATCAAGGTTGGCTTGAACAGCAGGTTCCAGGAATTACATCCGCTAAAAGACAATTACCTGGGAGTAAAGATAAACCACAAGTATGGTTTTGTTGATATAAATGGAGATTTGCGAATATCTAATCAATATGATGCTATTGGATACTACCAAGAAGGACTTGCACCAATAAAATTAAGGGGTAATTGGGGCTATATAGATAAAATTGAAAGAATAATAATTCAGCCAGCCTTTGACCATGCTTATAATTTTAGTGATGGGCTGGCAATAGTGATGAAAAACAACAAGTATGGACTGGTAAACAAAGCTGGCAAAATTGTGCTACCTTTAGAATATGACCGCCTGGAAAAAACAAAAGGAAAGAATTACCTGTGTTTTTTAAACGAAAAAGTAGGGTTGACCAATGAACAAGGAAGGTTGATGGTATTCCCGAAATTTGATGCCATTGAAGACCTTCATAATGGCTATCTGATTATAAAAAGGCAAAATAAATTCGGCTTGTTAAGCAATTCAGGCGTTGATACCATCCCCATGATCTATGACACCTTAATTTATGATCATTATAATGATTTATATCTATGTGGTACATCCACTGAAATGGAAAGCTTGAAGAACAAGTAATTTTTAATTGAAAGCCAAGTAATATCCGTCATTGCGAGTCACTTCACCATAAATTATCATTGAAGCAAATTAACTGCAATTATCCATCATTGTAAACCTAGCTTTTAAAATTTGGTGACGTGGCAATCCCCTGGCTACTGTCAGGAATTTATCGGCTTAGGTTATATTAAGGAAGTTTGAACACCTAACCGCATTGTCCACTGACCAAAATGGGGGATTGCGACGGGGCTTTATATTTATTATTTTCAGAATACTCGTGAGTAAGCCAATATAAATCATTATTAATGCCAATCAAAGTAATGCTCCTCGCAATGACGGAAGGTTCGAGGCAGGTTTTAATCTTAACCTAATTGAGCACGTTCTGATACTCTTAGCTAAATTCTAACTATTTCTTTTGGCCCTACTGCCTTTGTCTGGCCCTGCACCTGAAATAGCACTCCGCATATCGGTATCTGCTTGTATGTTTTGGATTTTATAATAATCCATGATGCCAAGCTTTCCAGAGCTAAATGCATCTGCAATTGCAATTGGTATTTCAGCTTCTGCTTCAATTACTTTGGCACGTGCTTCCTGTGATAAAGCCTTCATTTCTTGTTCAACAGCCACAGCCATTGCCCTTCTTTCTTCCGCTTTCGCTTCTGCCACTTTTAAGTCAGCAGTGGCCTGGTCAATTTGTAACTTGGCACCAATATTTGTCCCTACATCGATATCTGCTATATCAATAGAAAGGATTTCAAATGCTGTTCCGGAATCCAATCCCCTTTCAAGGACCAGCTTAGAAATCTTGTCCGGGTTTTCAAGCACATCTTTATGTGAAAGAGCAGAACCGATTGAAGTTACTATACCTTCACCAACCCTTGCCAGGATGGTCTCTTCTCCAGCCCCACCCACCAGCTGAGCAATATTTGCCCTAACTGTTACACGTGCTTTTGCAATAAGCTGAATACCATCAGCAGCCACAGCTGCAACATTTGGAGTATTTATTACTTTTGGGTTAACAGAAAATTGTACCGCCTCAAAAACGTCCCTACCTGCAAGGTCTATTGCAGTAGCTTGTTTAAATGTTAAACTGATATTTGCTTTGTCAGCAGAAATAAGGGCTTTGATGACGGAAGGCACGTTTCCTCCTGCAAGATAGTGGGTCTCCAGCTCAGAACTGGTTATATGCAGCCCGGCTTTGGTAGATGTTATCAATGCATTTACAATAACACTAGGAGGCACCTTTCTTATCCTCATGAACACCAGCTCGAAAAGACCAATCTTAACCCCGGAAAAAATGGCGGTGATCCATAGATTGAGGGGGACGAAATACATGAAAATAAAAAAGGCTATAATAACAGCAACAACAATAAAAATAATTTCCATTAGGGTTTTTTTAGGATTTAATATATGTGTTAATAAACCTCAAGCTTGATTTTATTTGCTACTTCATATTGCCGAAATTACCGGACCTAAAAGCTTCCGCCATAGCTTTAGGTATTTCCGCTTCTGCCAAAATTACTTTTGCACGGGCCTCCTGCGACTTCGCTTTCATTTCCTGCTCTACAGCCACCGCCATAGCACGCCTTTCTTCAGCTTTTGCTTCAGCAACTTTTAAGTCAGCACCTGCCTGGTCTATTTGTAATTTGGCACCAATATTTGTTCCTACATCTACATCGGCTATATCTATAGAAAGTATTTCGAAAGCAGTACCTGCATCCAGTCCTCGTTGTAAAACCAGCTTTGATATTTTATCCGGATTTATTAAAACCTCTTTATGTGACATAGCAGAACCTATAGAGGTAACAATACCTTCACCAACCCTGGCCAGTATGGTTTCTTCACCGGCACCTCCTACTAGTTGCTGTATATTGGCTCGAACTGTAACCCTTGCTTTGGCAATCAATTGGATGCCGTCTTTTGCTACTCCCGCCACGCTAGGGGTATCAATTACCTTAGGGTTTACTGAAATTTGTACTGCCTGAAAAACGTCCCTCCCTGCAAGGTCAATTGCTGTTGCTTGCTTGAAAGTAAGTTTAATATTTGCTTTATCGGCAGAAATAAGTGCTTTTATGACAGATGGGACATTTCCTCCCGCTAAATAATGGGTTTCAATTTCCGAAGTGGTTACGTCAAGGCCCGCTTTTGTAGAGGTAATCATAGAATCAACTACGATCCGTGGTGGCACTTTTCTGATGCGCATAAATACTAGCTCAAACAAGCCTACCTTTACGCCAGAAAATATAGCAGTGATCCATAGGTTGATCGGTACGAAGTATAAAAAAACAAAAATAGCAACAATTACTGCTATGACAATAAATAAAACTTCAATTCCACCATCCATATATTTTAATTAAAAGGTTCTACTACAATTCGATCTGCTTCTATTTTAATTATTCTCACCTTTTCACCAGTATCAACATACCGCCCATTGGACCTTACTTCAAATATTGATTCATTAAACTCAGCCTTGCCAATAGGCCTTAATGTTGATATTGCTGTACCGAAATCTCCAACAAAAAGATTATTTTTTACATCTTCGTTAACTTTTGAGTCAATGGAAGATTTTAGTGCAAACCTTTTCCATACATCGCCTTTAAAACTAATATACAAGGTGATGCCCGATATAACGAGGAAGCCCCCAAGCACACTGGATCCAACTACCACGCCATAATAATTAAAACTTAGATAAATCCCTACTCCTGCAAAAATAAACCCTAAAATGCCGACGATTGTAGTTCCAGGCACAAAGATTAATTCCACAATTATCAACACCAATCCCAATACAATCAATATCGAAACTGAAAACCAATTCAACATAGTAATTTAGAATATTGAAGATTATATGAATAAAATCTGTCCGCTAGCGACAGATTAAACTATTCGATCAAATAAAAGATAAAGTAAATTCCCACATTAGTTTTTATCGCCATCTAATAGCCATCTAAAGGTAGCATAATTAAATTTAATAAGCCTTAGCGAAAATTACCCTTTTTTGGGAAGTGTTTCCTGTAAATATACATTTTCCCTTTTCTTCAGTAGCGTCGAGAGGTATGCATCTTATAGTTGCCTTGGTTTCTTCTTTTATTTTTTGCTCTGTTTCTGCCGTTCCATCCCAATGTGCAAGGACAAAACCTCCTTTTGTGTCTAGTATTTCTTTAAAATCACCGTAAGTATCAACTTTAGTCGTATTGTCGTTTCTAAAATTAAATGCTTTCTGGTATATATTTTCCTGAATATTATCCAAAAGATCCACTATTTTTTGTTCTAAACCTTCCAGGTTTATTGAAACTTTTTCTTTGGTATCTCTTCTGGCAACTTCAACAGTTTGGTTTTCAAGGTCTCGTGGACCAATGGCTATTCGTATAGGTATACCTTTAAGTTCATATTCCGCAAATTTCCATCCGGGTTTATGGGTATCCCTATCGTCAAATTTAACAGTGTAGCCTCTTTTCTCAAGACCATTCTTTATTTCATTTGCTTTGGCAGCGATTTGGTCAAGCTGTTCATTACCTTTAAATATGGGAACTATAACCACATGTATAGGTGCTAGTTTAGGTGGAAGCACCAAGCCATCGTCATCAGAATGAGCCATTACCAATGCCCCCATCAATCTTGTGCTTACGCCCCAGGAGGTGCCCCATACATAATCAAGTTTCCCTTCCTGGTTTGCGAATTTTACATCAAAAGCCTTTGCAAAATTTTGGCCCAGGAAATGTGAAGTACCTGCTTGCAAAGCTTTGCCATCCTGCATAAGTGCCTCAATACAATAAGTATCTTCTGCACCTGCAAATCTTTCACTAATTGTTTTAACTCCTTTCACAACAGGAACAGCCATAAACTCTTCCACAAATGTGGCATAGACATTCATCATTTTTACAGTCTCTTCTACGGCCTCGGCTCTGGTAGCATGTGCCGTATGGCCTTCTTGCCATAAAAATTCTGCCGTCCTTAAAAAAAGCCGGGTACGCATTTCCCACCTTACTACATTGGCCCATTGGTTTACAAGTAGGGGAAGGTCCCTGTAAGACTGTATCCAATTTTTATATGTGCTCCAAATTACAGTTTCGGAGGTAGGCCTTATGATCAATTCTTCTTCAAGCTTAGCATCTGGGTCTACTATTATACCATTCCCGTCAGGGGAATTTTTAAGTCTGTAATGTGTCACAACGGCACATTCCTTAGCAAACCCTTCAACATGGCTCGCTTCTTTGCTCAGGAAGGATTTGGGTATGAAGAGGGGGAAATATGCATTTGAGTGCCCTGTATCTTTAAACATCTTATCCAAAGTAGCCTGCATCTTCTCCCAAATAGAAAACCCATAGGGCTTAATGATCATACAACCTCTTACTGCGGAATTTTCCGCAAGGTCTGCACGTTTTACCAGTTCATTATACCATGCTGAATAATCTTCGCTTCTTTTAGGTAATTCTTTGCTCATTGTAATTAATTTGTGGTATAAATTTTGCTATATTTGTTACATATGTAAAAATTTATATGGGACAAATATAAGTTATTAATCATATTTTAAATCAATTTTCATTAAATTGACGTTTATATATTGAAATACTTTTATCATATCACAAATTAGAAAGGAACATACCATGAAAAATCAACTTGTTTATATTATGTTAATTGCTTTTGGAGGAGTTGGATTTATATCCTGCAGTCAAAATCAATTGGCGCAAAACAAAGAATATGATGACCTGTATTATACATCTGCGGACAGGAAGGCTGAGGTCGAAGCCCAACCCATTGCCCATCGTGGAGCTGCATCAGGGTATTCTGACCAAAATTTCAGGAAAAACGGTGCGTTGGCATATGAAGAAGAAAACTTCTCTGCCCGGAAAGTAAACCCTGATTATATTTCCCGATACAATGTTGCTGAAGATGATATAATCATAGAGGAAGTTGGTGAGGACGGCGAATATTTTGTTGAAAATTATGATCAGCAACAAAGGTCTGGCACGCCCAATAATATAAGGAATAACAATTATTATGGAAGAGGTTACAATAACTTCGGTTACAGCCCTTTCAATGATCCTTTTATGATGGGTTATTATGATCCATTTATGATGAGCCCGTTTATGGGACCTCGCTTCATGAGACCTGGGATCCATATGAGTTTTGGAATGTCATTTGGTTTTGGCAATGCATGGGGCATGGGAATGTATGATCCATTCTGGGGACATGGATATAATAACCCTTACCGAATGGGTATGGGCATGTATGATCCATTTTGGGGAGGTGGTTTTTATAGCCCCTGGGGTATGGGTATGAACTCCTACAATATGGGATATAACAGAGGCTACTATAATGGAATGGCCTACAATAACTATTATAGGGATGGAAATTCCCCTATTAGAAATACCCGGACTGTAGTATCAGGTCCAAGAATGTCTAGGAGTGCAATAGCTGGTGCTGGTACAACGGGTGTAAGGTCAAGGACAAGTGAAAGGAATTCCGTTAACCAAAGATCATCTGCTACCACAAGTAGGGCCAACGCAAGGCAGGCATCTGATCTTCAAAGTAGCAACTATTATAGCAGGACCAATAGGAATGTTACAGAGCAAGCAGTTAGCAGAAGTGCTGCAGTATCATCCAGGAGAAGTATAGACGGAGCTGCATACAGCAGGAACAATGATATAAATACTTCGGCAAACCAAAGGACAAATCAGTATAGAACTGCGCCTGCCGGAACAAATTATAACAGAAGTACAGCACCTGCAAGGACACAAACACGTACTACTTCCCCTTCAAATAATAGTTATAGGACAGCACCATCAAGAAGTAATGACCAACAGTATAGATCTGCGCCGAGTGCTCCTTCAAGAAGTACACAGCAAAGAACTGCACCAAGTAGCGCACCTTCACGAAGCAATAGTACTTATAGCCCAAGCAGCGCACCTTCCAGAAGTAGTGGAGGTAGCTATACACCAAGCTCTGCTCCTTCAAGAAGTTCAGCCCCTGCAAGGTCTGCACCATCTGGCGGTGGTTCTAGAAGAGGAAATTAGATATTAAATGTTAAAATGGTAAGGCTAATAGTCTTGCCATTTTTTTTAACTTTTTTTTTAAAATAAGATATATTTTATGAAATATATAATTAAACTTATTGCTATATGTGCTTTATTCATTTCGACGTCATTAGAATCTTTTAGTCAGGGACCTTATGGATATTATAATGACGCCTTGATTTTTAGCAGGACAAATTTAGGCGGGACAGCCAGGATCCAGGGAATGGGAGGAGTGCAAATGTCGTTGGGTGGTGATGTGAGCAATATAATGTCGAACCCTGCTGGATTGGGTTTGTTTAACAGGTCAGAAATAAGTTTTAGCCCATCAGTGGGATTTCAAAATTCTACTTCACAATTTTTGAATAATTCAACTGAAGCTTTTACTTCAAATTTTGGGATAGATAATTTTGCAATTGTTTTTAATAGGTCTAAAGACGCCGTAACAGAAGGTGAATGGCGTGGAGGATCTTTTGGAATAAGCTTTAGTAGGATAAACAATTTCAATAATGAATTTCAGTATATGGCAAACCTCCCTGAAACTTCAATAATAGATTACTTTTTGGACGCATCTTTTGGAATTCTTGAAAATCAAATATCAAACTATGGTTTGGTAGGGCTGGCTTATCAAAGTTTTCTTATCAATCCTATTGCTGATTCTCCTGGTGAATATGAGACTTTTATAGACTATCCACAAACCTTAACAGAAACAGTCAGGACATCGGGAAACCAAAGTCAATGGAATTTTTCATATGGAGGGAACTACGCTGACAAGATATACTTTGGCGGGGGTATAGGTGTAGTAAGTCTACGGTATAGAAATGAAAAATCGTATAGGGAAACATTTGTAAATGAATCATTAGTGAACCTGGGAATAAATGAAAGTTTTAGGGTTGGTGGAACTGGTTTGAATGCCACCTTTGGAATAATAGTCAGGCCAAATGATTTAATCAGGTTTGGTGCAAGTATTATTACACCTTCTATTTATGCATTAAGTGATGAAAATGGTTCTACTATGGCC
>JALZND010000331.1 GCA_030857845.1 Bacteroidota bacterium
ATCAATGCCTCTTTGGTTGCAATAGAATATCTGATCCTCACCAATTTTAGATGTAGTAGCTTCGTGTTCAACCTTGGCAGATTTATTTTCTATTTCAATATATGGGAAAGTATGCGCACCACATTTGTTCCCCATCAACAATGAATCACATTGAGAGAAGTTCCTGGCGTTTTCCGCACGTTTATAGATCTTCACCAAGCCCCTATAACTATTCTGGCTTCTTCCTGCCGAAACACCTTTGGATACAATACGGCTTTTTGTGTTTTTGCCAATATGGATCATTTTGGTGCCGGTATCAGCCTGCTGCATATTGTTGGTAACTGCTACAGAGTAAAATTCCCCTACAGAATAGTCGCCTTTCAAAATGCAGCTCGGGTATTTCCATGTTACTGCAGACCCTGTTTCAACCTGGGTCCAGGATATTTTGGAATGATCTCCGGCACAAATACCTCTTTTGGTCACAAAGTTGTAAATGCCACCTTTGCCGTTTTTATCGCCAGGATACCAGTTTTGAACTGTGCTGTATTTGATTTCAGCATTTTTTGCAGCATACAATTCTACCACTGCAGCGTGCAGCTGATTTTCATCACGCATCGGTGCGGTACATCCTTCCAGATAGCTAACATAAGAACCTTCTTCGGCAATTATTAGTGTGCGTTCAAATTGACCGGTATTGGCTGCATTGATCCTAAAATAGGTAGAGAGCTCCATAGGACATTTTACTCCTTTGGGTATATAACAAAACGAGCCGTCAGTAAATACCGCAGAATTAAGTGCAGCAAAATAATTGTCCCCAATTGGTACCACAGACCCCATATATTTTTTTATTAAATCCGGATGTTCCCGTACCGCTTCGCTAAAAGAACAAAAAATTATTCCCAGTTCCCCAAGTTTTTTCTTAAAGGTAGTTGCTACCGATACACTGTCTATAACTGCATCAACAGCTACACCGGTAAGCCTTTTTTGCTCGTCCAGGGATATGCCTAATTTTTTGAAGGTTTCCCTTACTTCAGGATCTACTTCGTCAAGGCTGTTAAGCTTTGCCTTTTGCTTGGGTGCAGCGTAATAGATTACGTTCTGATAGTTAATTTCTGGATATTTAACGTTGGGCCACTTTGGTTCTTTCATTGTTAGCCAATGCTTATAGGCTTTCAACCTCCAGTTTAGCATCCATTCAGGTTCTTCTTTTTTCTCTGAAATAAAACGTACAATATCTTCATTCAACCCCATAGGGGCTGAGTCCATATCAAGTTTTGTTTCAAAACCATATTTATATTCCGAGTTGGTAAGCTCCTCTAATAGTTGGGTATCTTTACTCATGAATTTTTTTTTAATCTATTCGACAAAGGTACAACATTATTTTAAAAGTATACTTGAATGGGCACAACCTTTCTTCAAGTTGCCCATACAGCTTGCTCAAAAATTAATGATACCCTTAATTTTTAAAGGTTCAAGTAATGGAATTATTTTATTCTAATACATTAAAAAAGGAACTAATAGTTCCCCATAATTCATTATTCGCCAAACAGAATATGTCGGTTCAAGCTCTCTTCCAAGGAAATCATGGTTTCGGTTCGCTCAATACCCTCAACATTTTGGATCTTGTCGTGGAGCACTTCTTTTAAGTGCTTTGTATCCCTACAATGAATTTTTAAAAAAATATTGTAATTTCCGGTTGTATAATGGATCTTTACAATTTCTGGGATGTTTTTCAATCTTTCTATTACCTCATCGTAAAGAGAGCTTTTTTCCAGGTAAATCCCTAAAAATGCGGTTATGTCAAAACCCATTTTTGTATAGTCCATATTTAGGGTCGTGCCTTTAACAATGCCCATTTCCTCCATTTTGCGCATTCTTACATGCACTGTGCCACCTGAAACAAAAACTTTTTTTGCTACTTCGGTGTATGGTAGTTTCGCGTCTTCAGCCAGAAGAGCAAGAATCTTTAAATCTACCTTATCAATCTCGTAATTTTTATTCATTTGAGTTATGTGAAATTATGATAGCCGCAATAAAAGTAACAAATATTTAATTAAGATGTAAATTTTATTTAATTATTTTGAATATATTTTAATATTATAACCATTTCCCCTATATTTGAATCATAATTAGAATGTAGGGTGATGAAACTGGCAGACATGCCCTCCTGTCTCGGGGGTGGAGGTTCGGGATAAACCGCACATTGAGCTTGTGTGTGGCTAACTACTCCTTGGAGGTTCGAATCCTTCTCCTACAGCATTTAAAATAGGGTTAATGTTAAATTTAAGAGGTTATGGAAACATATCCTCTTTTTTTATGTCCTTAAATTCAGCTTCTCACTTTAAAACAATTGGTTTAAAATAATTTTTTTTTAAATTAAAGCTTTATAAGGCTTTTAAGCCGTTATAGTTATTATTTTTTTATTGTTTTGAATACCTAACCCTAAAACTGTTCCCTATGCAAGAATTTCCTTGGCTTAAACATTACCCTGCTGGTGTTCCCAAAAATATTAATCCCGATAATTATACATCACTGGTTGAGCTTTTTGAAGAAGCCTGTAACAAATATGGAGACCAGGTAGCTTTCCAAAATATGGATAAAGGAATTACTTATAATGAATTGAACAAAGAATCTGCAAATTTTGCTGCATACCTTCAAAATGTTTTAAAATTAAAAAAAGGTGACAGGATCGCCATACAATTACCTAATTTATTGCAGTACCCTATTGCATTATTTGGGTCATTGCGGGCAGGTATAGTGGTAGTAAATACAAATCCATTGTATACACCAAGGGAAATGGAACATCAATTTAAGGATTCTGGTGTTGAAGTAATAGTTATACTGGCGAATTTTGCCCATAACCTTGAAAAGATCATTAAAAATACAGTCATTAAAACAGTAATATTAACAGAAATAGGGGACAGGCTGGGTACATTAAAAGGCTTTATTGTTAATACAGTGGTAAAACATGTAAAAAATATGGTACCCGACTATAATCTTCCTGGCGCAGTTAGGTTCAATGAAGTCTTGAGCAAAGGCAAAAACCATACTTATAAAAAACCTGACATAAAAAATAAAGATATTGCTTTCCTACAATATACAGGAGGGACTACAGGGGTTTCAAAAGGTGCCATTTTAACCCATCGGAATATGGTGGCAAATATGGAGCAAATCTCAGCCTGGATGGTGCCAAGACTGAGGGAAAGAGAAGAAATTGTAATAACGGCTTTACCGCTCTACCATATTTTTGCATTGACGGTCAATTGCCTTGCCATGATGAAAATTGGAGCAAATAATGTCCTGGTGACAAACCCCAAAGATTTGCCTGCTTTTATAAAGGAGCTCAAAAAACATCCTTTTTCAATCATTACAGGAGTAAATACATTGTTCAATGCCTTGCTGAACCAGCAGGCATTTTTAGACCTTGATTTTAGTGCCATGAAAGTTTCGACAGGTGGAGGTATGGCAGTACAAAAGGTTGTAGCATTAAAGTGGCAGGAAGTAACGGGTGTTCCTTTAACAGAAGGGTATGGCTTAACGGAAACAGCTCCGGTTCTTTCTTGCAATGCCATTGATGGGACTGAAAGATTGGGCACAATAGGAGTACCATTGCCCAGTACAGAAATGACGATATTGGATGATGATGGAAATATTTTGCCTGTAGGAGGTATTGGTGAAGTATGTGCAAAAGGCCCTCAGATAATGCCCGGCTATTGGAACAGGCCTGAAGAAACAGCAAAAGTTTTTTTTAATGAGTGGTTTAAAACCGGAGATATAGGGATGATGAACGAAGATGGTTTCTTTGCAATTGTAGATAGGAAAAAAGACATGATCAATGTTTCAGGTTTTAATGTGTACCCAAATGAAATTGAAGATGTATTGGCTGCACATCCTAAAGTGCTTGAAGTTGCTGCAATTGGGGTACCCGATGAAAAATCATCAGAAGCTGTAAAAGTCTTTATTGTAAAACGCGATAAATCCTTAACAGTAGAGGAAATAAATTCTTATAGCAAAGAAAACTTTACAGGGTATAAAAGGCCCAAGTATATAGAATTTCGTGACGAGCTTCCCAAGTCAAACGTAGGGAAAATACTCCGCAAAAACCTACGGGATGCTAACTAAACTAGAAAGAGGCTGTCTCAAAAGGCTCTATAAGGATGAAAGGCTGCCAGAGTAATCTGGTATAAGGTTCATTAAGATTTTTGTGAGCTCCAAAAGGAGCGGAATCAATAGTTTAGGGTTCAGCCTAAGGTTATATTATTGTTTAACCACAGCCCCATCGGGGCGTAATCAATGATGCCATGTCGCAAGCAATGCCCAATACTATTTTAATGTCATATGGTGGGGTATGATGATCGGTTTATTTGGGATAAAAAGAATTACGCCCCTTTGGGGCTGGCAAAAAATATTCATGAATTAACGTAGGGCAACGCCCTGACCCGTCCTAAAAAAAGTTTACAGATTTAACTTTTATTTATTGATAGTCCTGCTACAAATTTACACTTTAAATTTAGTCCTAAAATAG
>JALZND010000051.1:0-7483 GCA_030857845.1 Bacteroidota bacterium
GGAAGGCACTAGGACTATATGCAAATATCCGCCCTGTAAAAAGCTACCCGATTCTTTATGGATTTTCCCCACTAAAAGAACACATTATCAAAGATGTGGATTTTGTTGTGTTCAGGGAGCTGACGGGTGGTATTTATTTTGGGCAGCCAAGGGGCAGGTCTGAAGACGGGGACACTGCATTTGATACTTGTGTTTATTCCAGGCATGAAATTACCAGGATCACAAAATTAGCATTTGAAGCGGCTACAAGGCGTAAAGGGAAAGTTACACTCGTAGATAAAGCAAATGTACTTGCCTCCTCACAGCTTTGGAGGGAAGTTGTAAAACAATATGCGGCAGAAAATTTTCCGGAAATTCACCTTGAATATATGTTTGTGGACAATGCGGCCATGAAAATCATTTTGAACCCTGCATCCTTTGATGTGGTGCTTACAGAAAACATGTTTGGTGATATCATTACCGATGAAGCTTCTGTAATAACCGGTTCATTGGGCATGCTGCCTTCCGCTTCTGTTGGAGACAAATCTAGTTTATTTGAGCCCATACACGGTTCATACCCAGAAGCAGCGGGAAAAAACATTGCCAATCCTGTTGGGGCAATTTTATCAGCTGCCATGATGCTCGAAAGTACCTTTGGAATGGTAGAAGAAGCTAAATCCATTATTAATGCAGTTGAAAAGGCATTAAGTCTTGGATATGTAACCTCGGATCTAAATAAAGAAAAATCCTATTCTACTATAGAGGTTGGCGATAAAATTGCAGGATTGATCCAAAAGTAATTTCATATTTCAGGAATAACCCTATCATAAAGAATTTAAAATTTAATTTTATATTCTTTGTGGCCTACAATGTTAGAATCATAATTTTGCTTTGTGTCCTTTGCGACTTCTTCGCATCCTTAGCGGTTCCTTTTTTTTAACAGTATTTAAATTGGATGAAATAAAAAAATATGCATTTCCAATTACTTATCCCATGGAACATCTACAGCTTCCGGCCGTTGATAGGAAAGTTGCTTAGCTAATTAAAATTCTATCGAAATCAACCATTATTATTTTTGTCATATGAAGAAAGTCATCTTAATATTCGGCCTGTTTTTTCTTTTTACAAGTTGTGATAAAGAAGATCCTGAAAATATCATTGTAAAAAATGCAACTATTTATATTGATCAATCGGAAAAAGACAATTGTATGTACTCGATTAAAACAGAAGACAATGAATTTTTTGCTACGCGGCAATTACCAGTTCAGTCAAATGATCAGAATTTTAAGGCGCGCATTACCTATACTATAACTGAGGGCACCATAAATTGTGGTTTTGGTGGATATTTAACGGAAATAATTATTACCAATCTTGTTAGGCTATAATTGTCTTTACCTGATTTTTAAGGCTATTTCCCATTATTTCAAATTTTCTTTTGATGTTGAGGGTATCTGATAAATAATTTATTGCGGCAACAGAATCCGGAGCATCAGCATCGCCCTTGTTACATTACCTTTTTTCCTTCAAGCATGCAAATACCTCACGATAAAATTCCGGATGAGATTGCCAGGTTTGTCCGGTTACAATTTTTCCATCCCTTATAGCCTCATCTTTAGAATAGTTTCCTCCTCCCATTTCTATTTCTACCCGCACGTGTTCATAGGCCGTAATATTTTTCCCTTTAACCAATCCCGCTGTAACTAAAATCTGAATACCATGGCAAATGGCAAATACCCACTTTCCTTCGGTATGAAAATCTTTTAAAATTTTTAATAATTTTTCATTATTCCTCAAATATTCAGGTGCTCTTCCACCTAACAAAAGAATGGCATCATATTCATTAACCACCACCTCATCAAAGGTGATATCTGATTTCATTCCGTATCCTTTTCTTTCTACATATGTATCCCAACCAGGTTCAAAGTCATGAATTACCAGGTTCAGCATCTTTTTGCCGGGTGCTGCAATAATCGGAATATCGCCTTCTTCAAGAAATCTATGATAAGCAAACAGTGTTTCATAGCTTTCGCCACCATCACCAGTTACAATTAATATTTTTTTGCCCATATCGATATTGAAAATTAGTTGATAAATTTAAATATTTGTTTATCACAACTGCTAGTCACTTTATATACTTTTATTGCTTGGTTGTGTTCCATACAACATTAGGCGATAAGGAGTGCTTTTAAAAGCGTCAACTATAAATTTTAAGATTTTTTAGTTTCTCTGTGGGTCTCACTTTAAAAACCTGTAACCTTTTAATTTGTGCCGTGTTTAAATTTGAGCATGTTAATGTTTTTGGTAAAGAGCTATATTGTTTCACGGCTAGATAAAATTATAAAATATGAAAATCCTTTCTGCAGATCAAATTAGACGTGCTGATGCCTATACTATAAAAAACGAACCAGTATCTTCTATAAACTTAATGGAAAGAGCATCATTAAGTATTGTGAGAAAGTATACGCATAGATTTGAGAATAAAAGACCTGTAATAATATTTTGTGGCACAGGGAATAATGGGGGAGATGGATTGGCAATTGGCCGATTGTTGATTCAAAAGAAATATCATGTTAGGGTATTTGTGATCGGGGATATGAAAGGGTCTAAAGATTTTCAAATAAATTATGACCGGCTTTCAAAAATCTCTTCCATAGAAGTGATTAAAGAAAACCAGAATATACCTCATATTCAAAAGGATACTATTGTATTTGATGCAATTTTTGGTTCAGGCCTCTCCAGGGGCATAGAGGGTATTTATGCTGAAGTTATTCAAGCAATCAATAAATCAGGTGCATATAAAATAATTTCAGTAGATATTGCCTCCGGATTGTTTGCGGACAAACCTTCTAAATCAAAAAACATTATTGAGCCCCAAATTACATTAAGCTTTCAAACTCCAAAATTATCCTTTCTATTACCAGAAAATGAAGATTATGTGGGCGATTATGAAATTTTAGACATCAATCTTTCCAAAGAATTTCTGGATAAAGTTGAAGCCCCTTATGTTTTTTTAACAGCCCCTTTTATTGCTAATTTCTTTAAATCCCGTAAAAAATATGCCCATAAAGGTGATTTTGGAAAAGCATTGATTATAGCCGGAAGCAAGGGAAAAATGGGTGCGGCAATATTAAGCTGCAAAGCTTGCCTGCGCACCGGTGTCGGGCTACTTACTGCACATACACCTTCCAATTGCTGGCCTATCATGCAAATGGCAGTACATGAAGCCATGGTCCAAATAGATAAACATGAAGATTATTTTTCAGGTGCAGAGCATACCGAAGGTTATGATGTAATAGGAATCGGTCCCGGCTTAGGCATGGAACAAGGTACAATTCAAGGTTTAACAAATCTATTAAATGTGTTTAGAAAGCCCTTGGTATTTGATGCCGATGCAATAAACATCATCGGCCAAAACCAGGATCTTCTATCAAAAATACCCGAAAACTCAATATTCACCCCCCATCCAAAGGAATTTGAAAGGCTGGTTGGCCCATCATCGAACCATTTTGAAAGACTTGAAATGCAAAAGGAATTTTCTCAAAAATATAAGCTGATTGTATTGCTTAAAGGCGCACACACTTCTATCGCTGCCCCTGATGGAAAAGTTTATTTTAATGCTACTGGAAATTCCGGTATGGCCACTGGCGGGAGTGGCGACATCTTGACCGGGATGATTACCTCTTTGCTGGCACAAAAATATAAGCCCCTGGAAGCGACCCTGATTGGTGCATATATCCATGGACTGGCGGGAGATTTTGCAGCAGAAAAATTAGGAAAAGAGTCTATGTTACCAACAGATATTGTGGAGCATATTGGAGATGCTTATCAATATTTACATGCTCTTAAAAATTAAAATGAAACAATTATATATTTGATAATTAGGTATGGCATGTTAAAAAACTTAGTTTAGCAGTAAAATCTTAAAATCAATATTTTACCTTCCTATGGAAGTTTTACTGGCAACCTTTAGTGCACTTTTTTCCGTAGTCAATCCGTTTGGTGCCACGCCCCTGTTTGTTGCCCTTACCACAGATCTTGACAAAAAAACCCGAAATGATCAAGCGTTAAAAGCATCCATATATATGATTGGCATATTGGTGGTTTTTTTCTTTGCAGGAACTTTGATCTTGGATTTCTTCCGGATAAGGATAGAAGACATTCGGATCGCTGGTGGTATACTCATTGTTCGTTCTGCATTTCTGCTCTTGAACCCTAGTTCTTTCAAAGGAAAACCTATTGATAAAGAAGTAGAACAGGAAGGTATGGAGAAATCCGATATTTCTTTCACGCCCATGGCAATGCCCATGCTTTCAGGACCTGGAGCTATTGCTGTAACTATTGGATTTTTTGATAAAGCAAGAGGCTTTATGGAATACCTATCCATGATCATTGCAATAATCCTGGTTGCTCTTACAAGTTTTATCGTTCTGAGGTCTGCAGAAAAGCTTAATAAATTTTTAGGCAAAGGTGGCATGGCAGCTTTGTCCAGGATGATGGGTTTTATTGTTTTATCCATTGGAATCAGCATGATATTGAATGGTATTTTACCTTTGGTTGATAAAATTTTAAATAATTAAAAAGATTTATTTAAAATCATTTCCAAAATATAACATCAAAGCATCATAACTGCAGCAAAATTTATCCTGGCATAATAAAAAACTAACAGATATCATTTAATATTTAATGAGAGTTACTAAAAAGAAATTTGCCCTACCAAGGAAAAAATCTAAATCCGGAAAAAAGGAAAAAAATATTTTTAAAAGGATATTTATGTTTCTCTTTTGGACAATGCTAATTTTCTTTTTCGCAAGTTTTTTGCAGGTGCTTGTTCTTAGGTGGGTGCCGCCCATATTTACTTCCTTTATGGCTATCAGAAAAGCAGAAATGGTAATTATGGGAGGCAATGATAAAATTAATTATAATTGGAAACCTTATGAAGAAATTTCAGAATATTTTGCGCTGGCAGTGGTGGCTGCTGAAGACCAAAAATTTTCAGAACACTATGGGTTTGACCTCAAAGCTATAGAAACTGCGATTGAAAAAAACAAGACACAAACAAAGATCAAGGGGGCCAGCACCATCAGCCAACAAGTAGCAAAAAACCTTTTCTGCTGGCCCGGAAAAAGTTATTTAAGGAAAGCAATAGAATCATATTATACTTTGTTATTAGAACTATTATTGAACAAAAACAGGATTTTGGAGGTATATATAAATATAGCAGAATTAGGTCCAGGTATATATGGGGCAGAGGCAGCTGCAAAGATCTATTTCAAGAAATCGGCAAATAAAATTTCCCGAAATGAAGCGGCCCTGTTAGCGGCTGTTCTGCCAAGCCCAAAAAGATATTCTGTACGAAACCCATCAGCATATGTGCAAAGAAGGGCTGAATGGATCAAAAGGCAAATGAACCAATTAGGAGGGAAAAAATATTTAGAAAAAATACAATAATTGGTATTTTTTTTGCTGCAGATTATAATGATTGTTTACTATAAATAATATGTGTATCGAGAAAAAATTACTCTTATATTTTATTTTAACCTTAACGGTAAGCCTTGAAGCTCTTGCACAAGTACCCACAACAGATATGCCTGCATATCAAAACAAAGAAATAAATACAAAGAACCTGGTTGAAATATATCCTAACCCAACAGTAGATTTCCTTCATGTGGAAATTAAAGAATCTGAACTGGTGAATGTAGGATTTGAAATGTACAACATCATAGGCAACAACATTAAAGTAAGCTATGAGCAAATTGGACAATCTCTATATAAAATCCCTGTTAAAGATCTTGCCAATGGTTATTATATGTTGATTGTTAAAGATGATGAAACACGTTACCGAAAAGCATTTAAATTTATGAAGATCTAAACCTTGATCTTCATAAATTTTTCACTTCTATCCCCCCGCTAATCCCAAAAGTTATAAAAAAATCCTGAACCTTAAAAAGCAGCATTATCAGGAGTCCTTGGAAAAGGGATAACATCCCGGATGTTTGTCATCCCAGTTATAAAAAGCATTAGCCTTTCAAAACCAAGTCCGAAGCCGCTGTGTGGAACAGTACCAAATTTCCTGGTTTCCATATACCACCACAAATCTTCTTCATGGATCCCCATATCTTTAATCCTTTTTGATAATTTTTCATAATTTTCTTCCCTTTGTGAGCCACCCACTATTTCTCCAATGCCCGGAAACAAAATGTCCATTGCCCTTACCGTATTTCCATCTTCATTTTGTTTCATGTAAAACGCCTTGATTTCCATCGGGTAATCGGTTAAGATCACAGGCTTTTTAAAATGTTTTTCTACAAGGAACCTTTCGTGTTCTGATTGCAGGTCTGTGCCCCAGCGCTCTATTAAATATTTGAATTTCTTTTTCTTGTTAGTAGCAGAATCTTTAAGTATTTGTATGGCTTCTGTGTAGGTAACCCTTATAAAATCATTGTCTTTAATAAAATTAAGCCTTTCAAGCAATGTCGTTTCAGAACGTTCATCTTGTTTTTTGACTTTATCTTCTTCCAATGCCCTGTTGTTTAAAAACTCCAGGTCATCTTTACAATGCTCCAGCGCATAGTTCACCAGGTATTTCAAAAATTCTTCTGCAAGGTCCATATTGTCCTGCAAGTCGTAAAAAGCCATTTCAGGTTCTATCATCCAAAACTCTGCAAGGTGCCGGGAGGTGTTTGAATTTTCTGCCCTGAAAGTTGGGCCAAAAGTATATATTTCTGCCAAAGCCAAAGCAGCGAGCTCTCCTTCCAGCTGACCTGAAACAGTAAGGTTTGTTTCTTTTCCAAAAAAGTCTTTTGTAAAATCAATATTGCCCTGTTCGTCCCTCGGTGCATTTTTCATGTCTAAGGTAGTGACCTTAAACATCTCCCCTGCCCCCTCTGCATCTGACCCGGTAATAATCGGGGAATGGAAGTTAAAAAAACCTTTGTCGTTAAAAAATTTATGTACCGCAAAAGTCATGGCATGGCGAATGCGGAAAATTGCACTGAATGTTGCCGTCCTGGGCCTTAAGTGGGCTATCTCCCTTAAAAATTCCAGGGAATGCTTTTTTGGCTGCAGTGGGTATTTATCAGGATCGGCCAAACCCAGTAATTCTATGCTTTTGGCTACAACCTCCACATTTTGACCATGCCCTTGCGACGCAACTACGGCACCATCAACTGATATACTGGCACCAGTATTGATTTTTTTTAAGATCTCGTCAGAAATTATAGAAGGGTCGGCCACAACTTGTAGGTTGTGAATGGTAGACCCATCGTTTAAGGCAATAAAAGAAACATTTTTATTGCCTCTTTTGGTCCGAACCCAACCTTTTACATTTACATCCGTCCCAACTTGTGATGTGGTGAGAATTTTCTGAATTTTTGTTCGTTTTTGATTTGCCACCTGATGTTAAAATTTTAATGCTTTTAGGTATATTGAATGCAATTTGATGTTTTTAAAGAACAAATGCTTTAAAAAAATTATTTTATAATGTTGTAGGCTTATTGTGTATTTT
>JALZND010000051.1:7493-13622 GCA_030857845.1 Bacteroidota bacterium
CCTTATATTAAGGCAAAAAAAACAATATTATAATGTTTTTTTCAATGATTTGAGTAAATATTCTAAATTTGATTTAAATTAATAAAATAGTAAAAATTATCTTATGCAGAAACTTGGTTTAAACCAGAGTTTATCTCAAAAGCTTTCCCCACAGCAGATTCAGTTTATAAAACTGCTGCAGATTCCAACTGCCGAACTGGATTCAAGGATAGAAGAAGAACTGGAGATAAATCCTGCATTGGAAGAGGGCAAGGATGATGGAAGCGAGGATTTTGAGAACACATCTGATAATGGCGAGGACTACGAAGACGAGTATGACAATTACGATAAAGATGATGTAAATGTAGATGATTATTTAAGGGACGACGATATAGCGGGCTATAAGATGCAGGGCGACGGAGCTTACCAGGAAGATGAAGACAAAGAAATGCCTATAGCGATGTCTAATTCTTTAAATGACCAATTGATGAGCCAATTAGGCTTTCTTGGTTTAGACGATAAGCAAACTGCTATCGGAAAGCAATTAATTGGGAGCATCGAAAATGATGGCTACATACGCCGTGAGCTTGAAGCATTGGTCAATGACCTTGCCTTCTCGCAAAATATTGATACTGACCTGGAAGAGGTTGAGTCTATCTTAAAAAAAATCCAGAATTTTGACCCCCCAGGTATTGCTGCACGAAATTTACAGGAATGCCTGATATTGCAGCTGGAAAGGAAGTCCGATCAAAACCGGGACGTCAAAGTTGCAAAAGAAATCCTTTCTAATTATTTTGAAGAATTTTCCAAAAAACATTACGACAAAATAATTAAAAAGCTCAACATCGAAGATGAGGAAGAGCTCAGGGACGTGATTACGATAATTACCAGGCTGAACCCAAAACCAGGGAGCAGCAGCACGGGAATGGTGAAAACCCAATACCTGATGGCCGACTTTATCCTTACCAACAACAATGGAAAGATGGAGCTGACCCTTAACTCAAAAAATGCCCCTGACCTTAAAATCAGCAGGTCATATACCGAAATGTTTGATGCCTACGATAAGGGAAACAAAAAAGACAAAAAGCTGAAAGAAACTGTGAGCTTCGTAAAACAGAAGCTTGACTCAGCCAAATGGTTTATCGACGCCATCAAGCAAAGGCAACAGACACTTTTGAACACCATGAATTCCATCATTCAATATCAATATGATTTTTTCCTTGAAGGGGATGAAAGTAAATTAAAGCCCATGATCCTTAAAGATATTGCAAATGAAATTGGCATGGACATTTCTACTATTTCAAGGGTAGCCAACAGCAAATCTGTTCAAACCGAATTTGGCATTTATCCTTTGAAATATTTCTTTTCTGAGGGTATTGCTACCGACTCTGGGGAAGATGTGAGCAGCAGGGAAGTTAAACATATCCTAAAGCAATTTATTGAACAGGAAGACAAAAAGAAGCCACTATCTGATGATAAACTTGAAAAAATGCTTAATGATAAAGGATATAATATTGCAAGAAGGACAGTGGCAAAATACAGAGAACAATTAAATATTCCGGTAGCCAGACTCAGAAAGGAATTATAGTGATCAGAAGGCTCGCCTCAGTTATTTCCATGGCATTGAACCCATTGCTGATGCCCACAATTTTGTTCGCCATCCTGTTTTATTATACAGCATTTATGGGAAATACCATGTCCAACCAGCAGATGCTATATGTTCTTGCTACCATATTTGTTACCACATTTTTATTGCCCGCATCTTGTATAATAGTGCTCAAGGTCACCCATAATATTTCAAACCTAAAGATAATGGACAGAAAGGAGCGTTATATGCCATATATTTTTATTTCTTTGTTTTATCTTATTACCACCTATTTATTTTTTACTAAAATTAAAATCAATACCATTTTCCTGGTGATACTTTGTGCAATTACAATTTTAATGGTGTTATTGACCCTGATCACTTTTTTTTGGAAGATCAGTACACAAAGTGCTGCAGTCTGTGGGCTGGTAGGGTTTCTAATGGCCGTCAGCTACAAATATCCTCAGGATAGATTATTATTTCTTTTAATATTCATTATCTTATTGGCAGGATTTATAATGACCTCAAAGCTTTACCTGAATGAAAATGACCATAAGGAAATTTATTGGGGAGGCGTATTGGGCTATGTTATAAGTTTTAGTTCTGTATATTTTTTCACTTAAGCCTTTAGAATGTATCAATATTTAAATTTTGACCAAAACGAAGGAATCGTAACCCTCACATTAAACAGGCCAGAAGTTTACAATGCTTTTAATGATGAGCTTACATTTGAGCTCCAGGATGCCATAAAAAAAATATCTAAAGATGATGATGTACGGGTTGTTGTCATAACAGGGGCAGGGAAAGCCTTCTCTTCAGGCCAAGATTTAAAAGCCGCCCTTCTAGTCAAAAACCGCTCTTATTCTGAATCAGTTAAAAAGCGGTATAATCCCCTGATAAAAGGAATACGGAACTTGCCAAAGCCCGTAATCTGTAAACTTAACGGAGTAGCTGCAGGCGCGGGATGCTCGCTGGCATTGGCATGCGATCTCATTATTGCATCAGAAGAAGCATCATTGATCCAGATTTTTATAAATATTGGCCTTGTTCTCGATTCTGGCGCTTCATATTTCCTGCCCCGACTGGTTGGATATGCTAAATCATTCGAACTCAGTACCATGGGTACGCCACTAAAAGCTGAAGAAGCCTTAAAGCTGGGCCTTGTAAATAAAGTTGTACCAGCTGCACAGCTTGACGAAGCTGTTAAAGTTTATACCGACTATTACGAAAATGCCCCAACAAAATCAATAGGAATTATAAAGAAAATGATCAATAAATCTGAAAATGCCAATTTGGAAGAGATGCTGGAATATGAAGCCTACTGCCAGGATATTGCCGGCAGCTCCCTCGACCACCAAGAAGGCGTAATGGCATTTATGGAGAAAAGAAAACCTCAATTCAAAGGGCGGTAACATCTAATCATCTGGGCTATACTTTTAAAAAATCATTATATTCAAGTCACTAAAGGGCATAGCATGAAATTTTCTCTGGGGTCAATAGTATCCATATAAATGCACAAGAGATTGTCCATGTCCAGGATTCTATTCCTGAAAAAATATTTTCCCTCCAATCACTGAGCTATTATGAAGATAAAGACAGCAAATATTCTTTCGAAGAAATTTCTTCCAGTGCATTTAAACCTGATTTTAAACTCAAGCCTGCCTATACCAATAATGATTTTAATCCCGATGCATCCTATTGGGTAAAATTGTCCATCAAACAAAATACCGCCTCTAATAAACTTTGGCTGCTAGAATTTTATGATCAGACCATAGACGAGATCGTTGCCTATGTTCCTGACGGGGCGGGTTCATATAATGAATTGAGGATGGGGGATAAATTCAATTTTGAAGAAAGGGCTATCAAACATAAAAATTTTGAATTACTCCTTCCTAATGACACCGATGAGGTAGTGGAATATTATTTCAGGGTCAATTCACATAACTTTGCCGATATCAGGTTGGCCTTACGTTCAGTAGACAGGTTTATCTATTATGCTTTAAATGAATACTTCCTTTTTGGCATTTTTTATGGGATGATCTTTATCATAGCCCTCTACAACCTTCTGATGTTTTTTGCGATAAAAGAAAGAAAATATACTTATTATATCTTTTATCTGATCAGTGTTGCCATTTATGCTATGTGCATGGATGGCCTCGCCTTCCAATATCTATGGCCTGAAAATCCGGCCTGGAACCAGATAGCATTTGGAGTGTCGTTATTTTCCATCATATTTTGGGCCCTGATATTTTCAAAACGTTTTCTTAATACAAGACATCGTACGCCATTTCTCAACAAATTATTCAATATAGTTATTGCGGCAAGGTGTATTTTATTTTTCTTTGCACTTTTTATAAATAACGAGCTATTTGATCTGCAATTCATTGAAATTTTTCCACTGATTTTTATTTTTATACACCAGCATTTATATTTGGTTTAAAGGTTATAAACCTGCACGTTTCTTTGTTATTGCCTATGGGATTTTATTTATAGGTTTCTTTAATAAAGCACTGGTGCTATCTGGAGTACTTCCCTTTGGAATCATCATGTACTATAGCCTGCATATTAGTTTTCTGCTTGAAATGTTGTTCCTTTCATTTGCACTTGGGGATAGGATAAAGATTTTAAAAAATAAAAGGGACCGGGCACAGTTGAGGATTATCCAACAACATGAGGTTAATGTGAAATTAAAAGACCAGGTAAACAGTGAGCTGAGCTTGAACGTGGCTTTAACAGCAAAAGTAAACAGGGAGCTGGAACAAAAAGTAATGGAGCGGACCCGTGAGCTTGGTGACAACAATAAACAACTGGAAAAGATCAATCAAAAATTGATTGACCAGGCACTTGAAATCAACCAGATTAATTCCATACTTGATCTTGATAACTGGAAATTGAAAAACAATATCAAGGAAGCATTAGAGAGCAGATTTTTTAATAAAAACCTTGTTCTTGATGAGTTTAAAAAAATATTTCCAGATGAATTGGCATGTTACAGATACCTTGAAAAACTTAAATGGCCCGGTACTTTTTGCTGTAAAAAATGCTCAAATGAAAAATATTTCGACGGGCTTCAAAAGTTTTCCAAAAGATGTACAAAATGTGGATATAATGAATCTATTACGGCTTATACTATTTTTCATGGCCTCAAATTCCCAATAGAAAAAGCCTTTTATATTACTTATATTTCATTGAGTGATCATGGTAAATACACCCTGGAAGACCTTTCTAAACTTCTTAATTTAAGGCCAAATACGATATGGGGCTTTAGGAATAAAATCAATAAACTTTTAAAAGATCAAAATATTTATAATATAAAAGGTACCGACTGGAGCGAAATTCTTATAGAAGTTAAGGCGCAGAAAAGTCAAAAAGTTAAACCTAAAATAATTAGAAAAAAAGAAGAAGCTTAATTGATATAATTTTAGCATTCATTTCTGTTTCAAAGAATAAAAATATTATTGTTTTTTTACAGTGATAAAATTTTGTTTTTATTTAAAGCTTATTTAAAAATAAGCTTTTTTTATGTTTTTAAAGCGATAAATCACCCTATAAATTCACCAAATAATTAGCACAAAATAAAACCTTTTCCGTTAATAAGTTATTAATTCAATAAACTTGTAGGTAGTTTAGATTAATAAATTAATAATTACGTAAGAATTTTTTAATTTTTTTTAAATTTTTGTAAATAAAGAACACCTTCTATTATTTTTTGTGGATTTATTTTTTTTAATTTATATGGTAAAAATTCTACTCTTAAAAACCTGGTATTTCCTATTTATACCAATAGGAAATATTATCCTGCCAAGTATTTTTTTAATGGTTTTGATCAATTATTCTGCTTATGGGCAGGAATTAATCGTTGAGGGAACCGTTACGGAAGAAGATGGTGGTTCATTGCCGGGGGTAAATATCACCATTAAAGGCACTTCTTCAGGAACAGTTACGGATATTGAAGGGAATTATGTATTAACCGTACCCAATTCTGAGGCTGTTTTGGTTTTTTCATTTGTGGGATTTTCATCCCAGGAAATTGTTGTTGGAAATAGAAACAGGATAGATGTTCAGCTTAATGCTGATGTTAGGGCATTATCTGAAGTTGTAGTAATAGGATATGGAACCGTTAGGAAAAGTGACCTCACGGGATCTGTAAGTTCGGTTAAAGGGGATGAATTAGTAAAAGTGCCTGCTGTAAACCCCATGCAGGCATTACAAGGCAAAGTAGCCGGTGTTCAAATTTCCAGTCTTTCAGGCGCGCCTGGGCAAAATCCAGTTGTACGTGTTAGGGGTGTGGGTACTTTAAACAATGCCTCTCCTATTTATGTAGTTGATGGAGTAATTGTCAACGATATAAACTTCTTGAATGCCGCAGATATTCAATCTATGGAAGTACTGAAAGATGCCTCTGCAACAGCGATATATGGATCAAGAGGTGCTAATGGTGTTATTCTAGTTACCACAAAGAGTGGCCAAAAAGGAAAAGAGGCTGTGTTTTCTTATATTGGGGAATACAGCATTCAGGAAGTAGCTAAAAAAATTGATTTATTAAATGGACGTGAATTTGCAAC
>JALZND010000332.1 GCA_030857845.1 Bacteroidota bacterium
TGAAAGCCGTTTGTTCTTTGTAGATAAATTGATAGATATGGGTGCACAAATCATTTTATGCGATCCACACCGTGCCACCGTAATTGGCCTTGACAGGCGGTATAACTTAAAAGGCATCAACATGACTTCACCCGACATCAGGGCAGGAGTATCACTTCTAATTGCAGCACTTTCGGCAGAAGGTACCAGCGTCATATCGGCCGCTGAGCAAATTGACCGTGGATATACTAACATTGATGAAAGATTAAATAAATTAGGTGCTTCTATAGAAAGAATGGAGCATTAATATTTTTAAAAAAAATTTAGAAAGTTTTGATGGTAGCATTAAAAAATATATTGGTGTTGGTGTAATAACTTCGGGAGTTATTAGAAGTTATATGTAAACTTTAATCATGAAACTTAGGGATTACATTGAAAAATTAAATAGACTTAATCCTTCTAAAGAAGATTTAATAAGGGGGCATAGACGAGTCAATTCATGAAATATTTCTTAATCGTTTTTCATTAATCATTAATAATGGGCAAGAAGGGTTAGAAGCCACTCCGATTTCTATAGTTAACAATTGTGATACAAGTAATTTTGTGGTTTTTTTCTTTCGATTATTAGAAGATGTCAAAGAAATTCTTAATTATACGATTTTTGAAGAAAATGAAGCAGATTCAATTGCTATAGATAATAATACCATTGAAATGGTTCAAATTATGTACACTAATATCGGTGACTATGAATTAGGGTATATTAATGAATTTGAGAATATAACACCCGTATCTAGTTCACCCGAAAAATTTTTGGAAGCATTACTAATAGCTGCTGAAATGTCTTCTCAAATTAAAAAAAAAATAATAACATTTGAACCAGTAGACCTTCTGATAAGGAGACGTTTTGCGGAGAGATGTATTGCTGTTTCTGGGGGTGATAAATACAAAGACTTTTGGCTGACTTTTCTAACTGTATGGTAGATCAAAACTTATCATTAAGTTTTACTTCAAGAAAATATGCCGACAGATGTATCAAAATTTCAGGAGGTTAAAAATTTCTGGTTGAATTTTTTATCAGTATGGTAATTATATCTCCAAATATTACACATAGTTTCAAACTAAACATATTTAAAAGCAGGAACATATTGTTCCTGCTTTTTTAATTATCATTATTTATTAGTTTTTTTAAACTGCAAAAAGTTAGCAAGGTCATTAGTACATTTACTTCACATAGAAGTTTAAAGTTCTCAAGGGCAATAATTATTGGTCCTCGACAAGGATAATTCCTTAGAACTCTATACAACTATAAAATAATTAAATTATGGCCTATTATTAATAAAAAAACTGGAAATCTTTTTCAAGCTTTTTAATGTTTTAAAACTTAAATATTAAACATATCTATTGATCATAACTGGCATTACCAGCATCAATACATCTTCGTTGTCGTCTTTATCTTTTGGAAAAATCAAGCCAGCCCTGTTGGGTTCGGAAAGGCGTATCTGGATTTCTTTTGAATCCAGGTTGTTCAGCATTTCTATTAAAAACCTTGCATTGAAACCTATTTCTATATCTTCTCCATCATGTTCACAGTTGAGCCTTTCATTTGCTTCATTAGAAAAATCAAGATCTTCGGCAGAAACTAAAAATTCATTGCCAGTGATTTTTAACCTAACCTGGTGGGTTGTTTTATTTGAATATATCGCAATCCTTCTGAGGGAGCCTAAAAGTTCCATCCTATTTATAGAAACTATATTACCGTTGTTGATCGGGATCACATTTTCGTAATCAGGGAAACGCTCGTCTATCAACCTGCATATTAATTGCAAATTATTGAACCTGAAGAATGCTGCTGAATTATTAAATTCAATATTTACGTTGGTGTTCTCAGCAGGAAGGCTGTTTTTTAACAGGGTCAATGCTTTTCGCGGTATAATAATAGCACTTGTATTGTCAGAGGCCACATCTACCCTTCTGTATCTTACAAGCCTATGGCCATCTGTTGCCACAAAAGTAGTATTTGTATCGTTGATGTTGAGGTATACACCCGACATTGCTGGTCTGAGGTCATCGTTGCTGGTCGCAAAAATGGTATTGGCAATTGCATTGCTTAACACATCAGAAGAAATATCAACAGACTGGCCTTTATCAATAGTTAGCACCTGAGGGAAATCTGTGGCATTTTCGCCTGCTAGCTTATAGCGGCCATTATCAGAGCTGATCTCAATGCTATAAGTGTTCTCGTCGATCGTGAAGGTGACAGGTTGCTCCGGAAGGTTTTTAAGTGTGTCCAATAAAATTTTTGCGGGCACGGCAATGCTCCCATCTTCTTTGGCCTCTACTTCAATTTCGGTAATTATTGAGGTTTGCAAATCTGAAGCTGTAACTACCAGTGTGCCGCCCTTAATTTCAAATAAAAAATTTTCGAGTATTGGCACCAAAGGATTGGTAGTGATCACACCATTGATTCCAGAAAGTTGCTTTAATAAAGCCGAAGAAGAAACAATAAATTTCATATATATAATCTAACGTTTAGTGGTTAGCAACCCAAAACAAATATTGATTTTTTGGCTGTCATAAAAATTAAAGCACCAACAACCATCCACATAAACCCTGGATAAAAATTGTTCTACCTTGAAAGGTAAAGTTAAAAATAAAATTAATAAAATTCTTAACAGCAGCTATAAAAGAGCGGTATTGATTTTAAATAAAAAATGATTTTTTCTATTGCTTTAGTTTTTCAGGAAATCTGCACGTTTTTTTATTAGGTTCTGGACTTTAGGATATTTAATAACTGCCAGTTGCCCATTGCCAACTATGCCCAAAAGAGTTTGATCATGATGGATGGGTTTATAGAGCTGCAAGGTATTGTCTTTTTTTGGGTTCATGTCATTTACCTCTATAACCACGAATGGTTTTGACTGCAATAGACTATCCAGATTGGGGAACTTCTCTTTCGTTATATAATTTTCAGCCTCTACATAATTATATAATTCTATATAAGCCATCATTTTTGCGGTATCAACCTGTTCTAATTCGGGCATGTAAAAAAAACTATCCTTAAAATTGATTTCAAAATCATTATAATTTTCATCCGGATATTTTATTTTAACATTTTGAAGTGAAGTCCAATTGCTTTGAAAGATCACCCTGTTCCGCCAGTCGGATTCTTTTAATTCAAAAATCCCTGAAACATAGCTGTCATAGCCAGGGATATATACAATCATAGGCTCGCCATTTTCAGTATTTAAAAAATATGATTCCCTTTTCTCCATATCCCCTCCTGCCAAAAACGAAGAAATAAGCTTATCTCCTTTATAAACTTTAACATGGGTCCCTTTTTTATTGAGCTCACTGAATATTCTCCTGGTAAGGTTGTTTGGGGCAGGCCTTTTGATCCTTACCTCATTCAAGGCCTGCAGTAAAACCTTTGCCATGGCTGGGTCTGCCTCATATTTGTGTTGCACACGCCAAATGCCCTTGTCTTTCACCAGTTCATTTTTTTCGTCAGCACCTTCCATTACCACTTTATCTATTTCCAAAATATCCTCAATTGCAAAGGCTTTTTCATCGTCGTATATTCCCTGGTTTTTCTCCTCAATATTTGTAAGCACCAAAGTCACTCCCATTAAGGCAATTAGTACAATAAATAAAAAAATGCTCCTTTTTCTTAACATATTTTAAAATCTTGAATATTTCTTCTTTCTAATATAAAAGCTTAATACCCCATACACAACTATTAAAATTACGGGAAGAAGCAGGTTTAACAGCTGCCAATAGATTTTTTCGTTCTCGATTTTCACCTTGTCCAAGGGACGGATTTTAATTTCTTTTGCCCTTGCGGTGATCAAACCTTTTTCATCAAGCAAATACTCCAGTACGTTTTCAGCAAATTCTTTATTGGAAAATGTATATTGAGTATAAGGGTCATATCCCAAAGGATAAGGTTGATTGTTCCTATTATTGATATCATTTTTTATTAAATCCCCATCAGAACAAATTAAAATAGCAGATGTTCCACCATCAATAAAATTTTTATTGCTTATTCCTGCGGGCAATATCCTGTTTTTGTACAATGAGGTAAAATCACCTTCTAAAAGAAAGGCGACAGGCAGGAAGCTTTGGTTAAAAGCTGCCTGGTCAATATTATTGCGAAGGTCGGCTACTGAGACCCTGACAGGTGAAGGCAACACCCTTGAATATTGGGAAGTAAACAACAGAGGGGTTTTAGTAACACCACTTGCTTTAACGGTATCTATTGTACTGACATATCTTGTAAAAACCGCATTTAGATTTTTTACCACGGGATGTTTGCTAAACCTGTTCACTACAGGGTAGAAGGGCCAAGGCAACATTCTGATCTGTGGCTGATCGCCCATATTCCCTACCACTACCGGTTGTACCCCTGAGGTCATGTCTTGTATGAGGTTTTGGTTTACCCGCACACCGTATTGGAAAAACTGGTCATCCATATTAAGGTTTATAGGTAAAGCATAGTTATGTTCATGGCCGATACTATCTGCC
>JALZND010000052.1 GCA_030857845.1 Bacteroidota bacterium
TTCCTTGCCAATAACTATAAATTCGGAGTTAATTTTGCCTTTCCCTTATTTTTAAGAAGTGAAAGAGGTAAACTTCATCTAACAAAAATAAAGATAATGGATATCAACCTGGGCATGCAGCAATCAGGAAGGGAAATAACCAACCAAATACAGGCATTTTACAATGAACTGGTAAACCTTAATGAACAAGTAAGGCTACAGGAAGATATGGTAGAAAATTCACAAATTTTGAGGGATGGTGAACTCGCGTTATTTGAAAATGGTGAAAGCTCGTTGTTTTTGATCAATACCCGTGAGATGAGCCTGATCAACAGTCAGGTAAAACTATTTGAGCTGAGGGCAAAATATGCCAAAAATAAAGTGATGCTACAATGGGCTGCTGGAAATATTGTTTTATAGTAATGTAGCCTAAAAAAACTTCAACCATCCCCTTTCAGGATGGTTGAGCTGCATATCATCAGTTAATTATAAATCAGGTAATTATTTTTTAACAATTAATTTTTCAGATAAAAGAAGTTTATTCTCCTCTCCTCTTATTTCCATAGTTATTTTAACTTGTTGTTCTTCCCAATGGAAATGAAGTAAGCCAAAATTAAGTTGGGCAATAAGGCCGCCAACACGGTGTTGGTTTGGTTCATCTCGCTCTTCTTTCCAGGTATGGGTAAGCCCACTGGAAGTAATATCATAAAGTGGATTTTGTAATCCTTCTAAATCCATCTTGGAAATTTCAGCAATATGTCTGTCGCCGCTAAGTAAAATCACACCGCTTGTACCGGTTTTTTGCAATAAATCGAACAACCTTTTTCTTTCATTTGGAAAGTTATGCCACTTTTCAAAAGGATGTTCTTCAGAAATAAATTGAATACCTGAACCTATTATAGTTATGGCAGCGTCTTTTTTCTCCAGTTCATTTTCAAGCCATTTCCATTGCGCTTCTCCCAATACAGAGCCAGTAGTATTAAGAATATATGCTTTATTATCATCTTGTTTCAATTCATCCCGAAAATATCTGGCATCGAGTAATATTACTTTGACTTTATTTTGATTCTCGCCGAAAATATGTGCGCTATAAGCACCTTCTCTTTTCCTTAGTTCGCTATCATTTGCTATACCCAAGAAGTCATACATTAATTCCCTGCTTTCTACCTTTCTAGGATATTCTTTACCAGCATCATTTTTTCCATAATCGTGATCATCCCAGGTACCAATTACTTTTGAAGAAGATACAAGTTTTTGATAATCTTCATTTTTCAACTGCAGATCATATTTTTCTTTCATAAGATCCATATCTTCAGTATCACCATATATATTATCGCCCAGCCAGATCCAAACATCAGGCTTATGTGAAATAACTGGAATCCAAAGAGGTTGCGGCCTATCCTGCCTGTTACAAGATCCAAAAGCTATTGTTGTTACACCCTGAAGCTTATCATTCACTGCATCTTTTCTTGATTGGGATGTAGAATTGCAGCTAACAAGAGTTAAAATTATTAATAAAGAGAAAATGTGGTTTAAAGTAGATATCATTTTTTGATTAATTTTCTGCCCTGGCTTTAGTAATTAAATCCTGTAAAGACGCCTTGTCTGTTGGAATCTCCAGGAGGTGAAGTACCATGCCATAGATTTCTTCCAATCCCATCATGTGAATTTTTTCCTGCGGTATTCCTTCACCGAAGATTATAAAACCTGTATGAATGTTATCAAAATCAGGAAAAAATCCATGAGTTCCACCTTTTACTTCACTAAGAGAAGGCCCGGAATTAGAAGCTCCCATACTTACGCCTTCTATAGGTGCCAGGGCTAAAAAAGCTTCTGGTGAAGAACCTGCTTCTTGTAAAGCTTTTTTATCTAATATCCTGAACATCTTTTTTTGCTCTTCCGGTAAATTCTCTAAAATGGCTGTTATTTTCTTTTTGGTTTTGGTATCCTTTTCATCTTTTAAATATAAAAATGCCGATGCTCCGGATGTATGAAATGCAGCCTTCCATTTGCCACGTGAATTTCCTGTTTCCTGCAGACCATTTTCGACAAGCCATACATTCGGATCAATCCGGGTATGAATATCAGCAAAACCATGATCTCCTGTTATAATTAAGGCGGTCTTTTCTGCCATACCATGCCTTTTTACAGCCTCGTATATTTGACCTACTGCATAATCTACAGCATTTATGGATTTCATGACCATATCTCCTTCCCGTCCTTGATCATGTTGGAAATGGTCTGTTCCTACAAGATGCAAGGTTAAAAGTGTCGGTTTATATTTTTCAAGTATATGTGCAGCCATAAAAGCAGTCCTTGCTTCTCTGTTTAAGCCATCAGAATCAAATGAGGAAGGGGTTAATATTCCTGTAGCTTCTTTCATTAGCTCATCTAATAAACCTGCCGGATGTACAAATTTTTTAAGATATTCCATTCTATCCTCTTCTTTATCCAAGGGCCATACTTCCGGAATATTGTAGTCAATTGCTGCATTCACTGTTACCGGCCAGAATAAGCTGGCCGTAGTACCTCCATTTTTATTTATAGTTTCCCATAAAGTTTCTGCTTTTATTTCTTCGGCGTCCCAATACCACTTTCCCGTTTGGCCTTCTTTTTCAAATGGACTGTTGTATAATATTCCATGTTCGCGCGGAAGCACTCCAGTTACAATTGTTGTGTGGGAAGGATAGGTTACAGAAGGGAAAACACCTTTTACAAATTTTGCATTGGTTCCTTTTATAGCCATATCCTGAAGATTGGGTGCCGGATATTTATTGTCAAGATAAAATTCCGGTCTTAATCCATCTATACTTATTAAAATTATATGTTCAATTTTATCCTGTGCTTTAGCCAATGAAAAGCAAAGAAGATGTATTAAAACGATTAGTAAAGTCTTTTTCATATTTAGATATTTAATATGGCATTCAGGCATGGCTATTCCAGCCACTCAAGTGAAAATGATTTGGTATAAAAATTAAATAGGAAAAGGATTTAATTAAAAAAAATCAATGCAATACATCTTTAAGGCAGTATTTACTTTTTTTATATTGAAGGTTTTCTTCTTCAAATGAAGATAGGGATTTTAAAATTTTTGAAACGGTTTGCCTTGTTAATCCTGTGAGTTGTGCTATTTCTTTATCGGAAAACAGATCCGGGATCCAATGCTTTTTACCTTTATTACATATAATGATCTTATCAAAATCCTGGAAAAGATGAATGAGCCTTTCTTTTGGAGTAAGACTACAGATACTGATGATCCGTTGCTCCATTCTGTTTTTACGCTCTATTATTGATTTACTAAACCATTCATAAACCATTGGATCCTGAGCTATTAGGTGTTTGATTATAACAAAGTCATAAGTTATTATTTCCACATCCGTTGTAGCCTTGGCAAATTCTAAAAATGATCCGCAATGATATCCTAAATTTCCAAAGAGCACATTGTCATATACAAAATCAAAACAAACCTCTTCTCCGTTTGAAGAATAACTTCCAATTTTCACTACTCCTTTATTTACCTGAAAAATTTTACCTGGAATATCAGGTGGCAAATAAATATAAGATCCTCTTGCATATTGCTTCTTTTTGACAAGGAGATCAAACTGCGTATTAGTCAATTTCTCAGACAAGTAGTTATTGAAATTCATAATTTCTGTTCAATAAATAATATTAATGAAATAATCCTACCCAAAAAGCAGCAATTTTAAATGTTAAAAAAAACTTAATGTGGTAAAAACCTTGTTTAAAAAAAAATTGATGTAATAGCCATTACATGTAGATCAATTATTTCATTAAACAAAAATACAAAGCGTTTATGTGTTTAAATGTTAATTTTTAACTTTTCTGATTTTCATAATAAATGCTTAACCTTTACCAGGAGTTGTTAATAATCTCTTTATCTAATATTAATTTTTGGCTAACCCAAAATATAAATATTCAAATTATTATAAGAAAATTTCATTTTTAACTTTTTAAATAAATTTATAAAATACCTGATATAAAAATTTGATATATAAAGTAAATGGGGGGTTTCATCTCCTAATGGTATTTATGCTTCATTTTTATTCCTGAAAATCAATTTTTGGATTTTAAGATGAAGTTTTCTTTTTCTACAGCTGCATTTTTTCTATTGGTTAAGTTTAGGTAACCAAAATTAAATTTGTGTTAAATAAAGTTCCGAGGTTAATTTTTAACACATAAAAACAAGCACTTCCTCTAGTTTTGCCCCTAATTATTGCACTTGCAATTAATTCTTTTTCAAAGCTTGAAAACAATTAGAATCAAATTTAAACAGTTAACTATGAAAAAACTTAGACTATTACTATTACTATTTTCTTTATGTAACCTTTATTTCCCTTCCTTTGCGCAGCTTACAAATGCTTCCATTCATGGAGTTGTCAAAGATGATAAAGGAGAACTCATGCCTGGGGCTACTGTTTTGGTAAAAAATGAGAACACAGGATTTACTGCAGGTACTATTTCAACATTAAATGGCAGCTACATCATAAGGCAGGTTCCTTTGGGCGATGCCTATACTGTTACTACTACTTTTGTAGGATATGGCACAAAACAAGTTTCAGGTATAAAATTGAACCAAAGCGATAATTTAAAACTGGATTTTTCTTTGCAGGATGAGGCTATTACTTTAAACGAAGTAAGTGTGTTAAGTACTCCCATGACCGGAAGGGTTGACAAGATGGGTGCTACGACTTCTGTAACAGCGAAAGATATGTCTTTATTACCTGTAAATGGCCGAAATTTTACATCATTGGTAGATTTGTCTCCTTTGAGCAATGGTGGTAATCTTTCGGGACAATTATTTTCATCAACCAATTATACCATAGACGGGATGACAAACAGAAGCCCTTTATCGAGTGGAACAACCAACAGGGGGCCATTTTCAATTTCCATGGAAGCAATCAGGGAATTTGAAATCATCACCAATGACTATGACGTTGTTAATGGCAGATCTGGCGGTGGAATTGTTAGTGTAGTTACCAAATCAGGAACAAATACCTTATCCGGTTCAGCATTCCTGTTCAACAGAGCCGATTGGCTTTCCAGTCCTTATGATACCCGAGGCAACAAAAGGGAAGATGACTTTTCCATTCAACAGTATGGTTTTACCTTGGGTGGACCAATCATTAAAGATAAACTTCATTTTTTTGTGGCTTACGACGGCCAACTGGATGCCAGGCCTCTTTTCATTGCTGATATACGAACACCAGAAGATGAAGCCCGAAACAACATTACGCAGGCCACATTAGATTCATATTTGGAAATAGCAAGAGGGCAATATGGTGTTGCTCAATCTCAGCAAACGGGAAGTTTTCCCAAACGAAGAAATACCCATACTGCTTTTGGTAGGTTGGATTATCAAATAAATGCCAATAATTTATTAACAATAAGGAACAACTATACCCGGGATTGGAATTATCTGGGGGTAAGTGATAACAGTAGCATCAATCTATTGGAAGTATATGGATCTCATTTATCCATGGCAAACAGCTTTTTAGCTTCATGGAGGTCTATCCTTAGCAATAATTTGACCAATGAGTTGAAAGTGCAACATCTATATACTTTAGATGATGGCAGACCCAATGAGCAACTTCCATCTGAAAATATTCCGCGTGCTATTGTTGAACGTGTTGCATCTACTATTGATGAAAAAACCGTAAACACTACTGTGCAGCTTGGCGGTCAACGTTATCTTCCTGAAACTTTCAAATCAAATGTATTTCAGGTCGTAAATAACCTTTATTACAGTGCAGGAAATGTAAATTATACTTTTGGTGCTGACATCATGCTGAATTCTTTAAGTTCACTGGCCACCAGCGAAATGAATGGCAGGTTCCATTTTCTTGGCCTTGATAACTTTAACAGTCGGACCCCATACAGATATGCCAGGGAAGTTGCAGTGGTGGACCCGACAGTAGACCAAAATATCCTGGCTTCAGGAATATATGCACAAGCTCAATTTAAAGCCTCTCGAGGAATGGATTTTGTTGTAGGCCTTCGTGCAGATTATACTGATTTCTTTAGCAAACCAAATTTCAACCAAACGGTATTCAGTGACCTGGGACTAAGAACTGACAACTCAGCGAAAGCTTTCCAGATCCAGCCTCGGGTACAGTATACCTGGGATGTAAACAATAAACACAGGGATGTAATCAGGATTGGTGGAGGAGTTTTTGGATCGAACCTGAACAATTATGCCATGGTAAATAACCTTCAATTTGATGGCACAAAAATATTCGCCGTTGATATTCAGGGAGATAACGTCCCCACACCTGATTTCCCCGCTTACCGCAACGATCCCTCTACCGCTCCCGGTGCAGAATTGTTTGACATACCCGGCGTGTCAAAAGTGGCCACCATCAACATGAACCATAAAGACCTGAAAGTACCGACCATATATAAGGCCAATGTCTCTTACAACAGGCTTATTTCTGAGAGGATCCGGATAGGGGCCAACTTTATCGTTGCTTTAGGCAGAAACAATTATATGTATGTAGACAGAAATTTGGTAGATCAGCCTTTCTTCCGATTGGAAAACGAAGCTAACCGTGGCGTATTTGTACCGGCCAATACAGTAACAGAACGTGGCATTACAAATTGGACAAATGGCAGAAAAACGGCAAATGTGGAAGGGTTCTTGAGCTGGTAAGCGAAGGTAGAAATGATTCATATTCATTGGTTCTGGATGGAACTTACCGTTACTTCAAAGATGGTCAAATTACCGCAAGCTACACCTGGAACGACACGAAAGACAATACATCCTATAATGGAAACGTTGCCAACAGTGCCACCCTTTTCCAAATGGTAGTCGATGACCCTAGAGACTTGAGCAGAATGAACTATTCAAATGTTCATTTCCGTAATAAAGTGGTTGTTTATGGAACCTTACCTTCGTTTTGGGGCATCAACGTGGGAGTCAGATATTCGGGAATTGGGGGTACACGTTATTCCTTAAGAGTGAATGGAAACGTTAACGGCGATTTTGTGGGATCTAATGATCTGGCTTTTGTATTTGATCCCAATAATTCTGCATATGACGAAACGTTCAACCAGGCAATGAGGGATGTAATCAATAATCCTGATAACTTGGCAAGCGAATATATCAGTAACAGTATTGGAACTGTTGCAGAAAGAAATGGCGGCACAAACGGATTTTTTGGTTCTTGGGATATGCGTGTTACTAAAAAAATTGCTTTCACCAGAACCTCAGGTTTTGAACTTGGAGCAGACTTATTTAATGTTGCCAACCTTCTTAACAAATCCAAAGGGCTGACAAGGAATCTTTCCAATCAAAATCTATTGAACATATCCGGTTTCGATCAAGAAACACAAACCTATAATTACCTTATAAATGCAAATGTTGGGGTAATCAATCCGGGAGGCAATCCTTATCAATTTCAGATTTCCGGAAGGGTTTATTTTTAGAAATAAAAATTAAAGTAAAAAAAGCCAGGGTGAATAGAAATATTTGATCTGGCTTTTTTTCTTTCTTCATTGTTTGATCCAGCGTTATCTTTATAAAATTTAGGAATATCTTATCCACTTGGTGATCCCTTCCGAAGATAAACAGTTAAAACTAAGCATGTTTTTCAATTGACCTATTACCGGCACTCCCTTGTAAAAAATCAGGGCAAATTTAAAAGTATTCCCTTTGCCTGGTTCAGATGCCTCTGTTCGTGCGCCACAATAATATCAAAAGCCGCCGACAGTTTATAGACTAGGTTTTTATTGGCCGGAGAATAAAAATGACAGCTTCCTTTTCCAGCAAACCCTTTGAATCTAATATCAACTGCTTCAATTTTTTGTTGATTTATTTCAAACCTCTCCAGGATACCCTTTGAAATGAGGCTTTCCGAAGGTTCCCAGATTGAAAATGTTTTCATTTTTTTTGTCGCTTCGGGGCTTACGGATTTCAGTAATATCCTTCCAAAAAAACGGGTTATAAATTTAAGTTTTGCATGCCAGGGAAGATTCATTCTTTGCTCAGCAGCCTTTTCTACTATTGGAAAATAAGAACTGTTGAGGGTAATGAGATGATCGATATTTTGTGCAATGCTCCAGGTATCCGGATTGGGCTTCCAGTTTGGTTGTTTTTCTGAAAGATTTTCGAACGCTATTATAAATGATTGTGTAAGTTGATCAATTTCCTGCAACCACTTTTCTGTGTTCATATTTAAAGCATAAAATTATTAATTAAACAAAATTTCCTTGCTTTTTCTCCTTAAACCACAATATACATAAGGTTGTACAATCAATAGTATAAAAATAATGCACCTCTTCAATAAAAAGAAGTGCATTTAAGGGCAATTTTAAAGTTTTAAAGTGGTTTACTGTTGTCTTTGTAAAACTTAATTTTATCAACTACAAACAATTGCTCATTATCTGTAGTACCATTTTTTACAACTGCAAATATATCTTGAAACCCTTTAGTTTTTTTCAAATCAACCTTAATCTCAAAAGATCCTTTAACAGGAGTAACTTCAGCTGTCCCTAATAATTCACCATTTACGCCTCCAGACCTGACTCTAAAGTACCACCTTTATCCTGCCTCCCTCCAGTAACTGTAAGATGGCTAACATTTGTAAGGTCAATTTCATTAAATGCAAAAAATTCATTGATTTGAACTCCAAGAGATTCTTTACCATCAAACTTTACATTGCTTTTTCCATTTTTGAGGTCTACATCTATGAAAATGCCAAAAGCACCAGGAAGTAAATTGAATTTTTTTAAAGATATTATTAAAATATTGATATTTGTTGATTTTAAAGGGGTATTAAAGATTATAATCAGTTTTAATGATTCATTTTTAGGGATTTCTTACACATCACAAATATCCACTCCTTGCTTTAAAGATGCTAAAGGATCTTTTCGTGATGGAATAAATTCCTGGCCAACAAAACCTTTATATCCTGTTTCAACAATGGCTTTCATTATGGCCGGATAAAACAATTCTTGGGTTTCATCGATTTCATTCCTTCCCGGTACTCCTCCAGTATGATAGTGGGCAAAATAAGGGTGGAATTCTTGAATTGTCCTGATAACGTCCCCTTCCATGATTTGCATGTGATAAATATCATATAAGAGTTTAAATCTTTCCGAACCCACTCTATTGCAAAGATCCACACCCCAAGCTGTTTTATCACAATGATAGTCCTTATGGTTTACCTTACTATTTAAAAGCTCCATTACCATAGTCACTTTATTGTCTTCTGCCACTTTCATAATGCGTTTCATTCCTACAGTACAGTTCTCCAGGCCTTTTTCATCATCAAGGCCATTTCGGTTACCTGAAAAGCAAATAACCTTGTCATATCCGGCTTTGGCTATTTTAGGAATTATATCAACATAACTTTTTACTAGCTCATCGTGATACTGCGGATCATTGAACCCTTTTTCTATTCCTAATCCAGCCCCCCATGGCAGGGCACAGGTTAATCCATGTTTCTTTATAATAGGCCATTCTTCAGGTCCTTGTAGTTCGATAGAAGAAATACCCATTTTCTTTGCTTCCTTACAAAGTACATCCAAAGGAATGTCTGCATAGCACCATTTGCATACAGAATGATTGATTTTTCCTTTCAATTCTGTTCCAAGCGCCTTATCGGCAGCTTCAATCCTTGTTGCCAAAAGTGAGGAAACCGATATCATTGCAGCACTTCCGACAATTTTCTTCAAGGCAGTTCTTCGTTTAAAATTGGTCATTGTTTTTTAAAATATAGTTAAGTAGTAAAGTGTAGTTCAGATAGTTCTCAGTTCAAGTAGTTCAGATAGTTCAGGCATTGAATAGCATGTTAACTGATTACTGTTAACTGATCATTGTCTAAATTCCAAGGATTTTTCTATTAAGATCTTCATTGGCTCCAGTTCCGGCAAAATCATCGAAAGCACGCTCTGTAACGCGGATAATATGGTCTTTAATAAAACCGGCTCCTTCCCTAGCGCCATCTTCGGGGTGTTTAATGGCACATTCCCATTCTAGAACGGCCCATCCCTCAAAATTGTATTTTGCCAACTTACTAAATATAGAGCTGAAGTCTACATGCCCATCTCCTAATGAACGGAACCTTCCTGGCCTGTCTATCCAGTCTTGATAGCCACCATATACACCTGATCTTCCATTGGGATTGAATTCGGCATCTTTAACGTGGAACATTTTGATATATTCATGATAAATATCGATATGGTCTAGGTAATCCAATTGTTGGAGTACATAATGGCTGGGATCATATAACAACCGGGCCCTTTGGTGGTCTCCGGTAGCTTTTAGGAATCTTTCATAAGTAATTCCATCATGAAGGTCTTCTCCAGGATGAATTTCATAGCAAAGATCTACGCCGTTTTCATCAAATGTGTTTAGAATAGGCAGCCATCTCTTGGCCAATTCCTTAAACCCAGTTTCAACTAAACCAGAAGGCCGCTGGGGCCATGGATATACAGTGTGCCATAAAAGGGCACCTGAAAAAGTGGCACAGGCATTTAAACCGAGGTTTTTGCTGGCTTGTGCAGCGTATTTCATTTGATTTATGGCCCACTCAGTACGTGCAGAAGGATTATTGTGGTATTGTGGAGGAGCAAATCCATCAAACATTTCATTATAAGCAGGATGGACAGCTACCAGCTGGCCTAATAAATGAGTGGAAAGTTCTGTAATTTCCACTCCGGCTTCATTTGCAGTACCTTTAAGCTCATCTGCATAGGTTTGGCTTTCGGCTGCTTTTTTGAGATCCATACTTCTTGTATCCCATGCCGGAATCTGTACTCCTATAAATCCAAGATCAGCTGCCCATTCACAAATACTTTTAAAAGAATTGAATGGAGCCTGATCACCCATAAATTGCGCTAAAAAAATAGCAGGTCCTTTTACTGTTTTCATAATTTAGATTTTAAATAGCTTTTAGCGGTTAGCGATTAGCAATTAGCTTTTTGTTTATAGTTCTAATTTTTCTACAACATCATTCTATCATTCTATCATTCTATCATTCTATCCTTCACTCATTCTATCATCTTCACCCATTTATGGTCGCTATTACTGGATTTTACAACGGTTTCAATGAAGGCCATTCCTCTTATGCCATCATCTATGGTTGGGAAATCTGTGTAAATTGGGTCGGGTTCTTTGCCTTCCAATTTTGCGCGAAGGGTAAAAGCAAAATTTCGATAGAGATTGGCAAAAGCCTCAACATAACCTTCAGGATGACCGGCAGGTATGCGGCAAGATGCTAATGCGGATTTAGATAAATATCCGTGGTTGCTACCTGACCTGTAAATCTCAGTGGGTTTGTCAATATATTTAACCAATAAGGTATTGGGTTCCATTTGGTGCCATTGAAGGCCGGCTTTTTCGCCATAGATCCTGATGTTAAAGTCATTCTCCTCCCCTACACTTATTTGGCTGGCATGCAAAATGCCCTTGGCACCATTTTCAAACCTGAGCAATATGTTACCGTCGGTGTCCAGTTCCCTTCCTTCACCAAAAGCGGTTAGGTCGGCACACATCTCTTCAATTTTCAAACCGGTGATGTATTCGGAAAGGTTTTCTGCATGTGTACCAATATCCCCCATACAATTGCTGATGCCTGCCCGGCTGGGGTCAGTCCTCCATTCAGCTTGTTTGGAACCCTCTTCTTCTAGTTTCACGGCAAGCCAGCCCTGAGGGTATTCAACCACAATTTTTCTTATTTTCCCAAGCTTGCCCGATTTAACAAGGTTTTTGGCTTCTTTAACCATAGGATAACCAGTATAATTATGCGTAAGAGCATAAAGTTGACCGGATTTATTGATCACATTCTTTAGTTCTTTTGCTTCTGCAAGGGTATAAGTGGCAGGTTTATCACAAACTACATGAAACCCATTTTCAAGGGCTAATTTAGCAGCTTCATAATGCAAATGATTGGGCGTAACAATGGAAACAAAGTCCATTCTTTCCGCTTCGGGCAGTTCCTTTTCTTTTTTGATCATTTCCTTGAAATCATCGTACACTTTATTTTTTGGCAGATGCAATGCGCGTCCGGATTCCTGCGATTTTTCGGCGCTGCTGCTGAACGCCCCACAGACAAGTTCAATTTCACCATCTAGGGTGGCGGCCATTCTATGGACTGAGCCAATAAAAGCTCCTATTCCGCCGCCTATCATCCCCATGCGTAACTTTCTTCTCATCGTTAAAAAATTAAATTAAAGATTAAACAGTGTGTCAACATAACACATATATTGCATACTTCAGAATACTTTAAAGAGTATTCTAAGATAATTGAATGATAATATATTCAAATAACACTACTATCGCAACATTACTAAAATTTGGCTTATTATAAAATTGTGAATATTTTATTTTTTAAGCAAATTGAATCTTGATATTATAAATTTTCTTTATAAAGATTTCGCTATTTTTTATTTATTTCAGAAATCTTATAAAGTAAATGAAAAAAAATCCACTGTAGGATTAAATAATGAAAAAATTATTTATAATTTGCCCATATTTGAAAGCTGTCTGAACTTATAAACAACTCCAATAACTAAAATTAATCAAAAACACAAATTTCAAAATGAACGAAAACCTTAACAAAAGCGCCTTGTTTAATGGGAGTTGCTTTGCACTCATCACTACTGCATTTTCTTTTTCAATACGGGCAGGTATATTGCCCCAACTAGCTGAAGAATTTGGCCTTTCTGCCGAACAGCTGGGGTTTATCAATTCCATGTGGTTTTTAGGATTCCCCATTTCTATGGTTATTGGGGGGCTGGTTTACCATACTTTTGGTCCTAAAAAGATTATGCTCGTGGCTTTAGTTGCCCATACATTGGGAATTATATTAACCATTTATGCTGGGGGGTATACCACCTTACTAGTATCTACATTATTTATTGGTATTGGAAATGGCTGTACGGAAGCAGCTTGTAACCCTATGATTGCTGATATGTATTCAGGGTTAAAAATGAATAAAATGATGAACAGGTTCCATATGTGGTTTCCTGGAGGCATCCTTCTTGGTGCCCTCATTTCTAAATTCATGTCAGATTTTGGATTTGGCTGGGAAGCTCAAATGTGGATTATTATGATACCTACTATAATATATGCAGTATTGTTTTTTGGAAAAACTTTCCCAAAACCTACAGTAGAAGGTGTTACTTCTTTGTCTGAAAACTTTAAAGCGATGCTTAGCCCGGTATTTATATTCTTATTGGTTTGCATGGCATTTACTGCTATCTCAGAATTTGGACCAAATCAATGGGTAAATATTATTCTGGTAAGCAGTGGGGCAGATCCAATGCTAATTCTTGCTTTAACATTTGGAGTAATGGCAGCAGGACGTTTTTTTGCTGGCCCGGTTGTAAAATCTTTAGGCCAGACTGGCGTTTTGTTGGCAGGTGCTTTCTTAACAGCAATTGGTATATATATGTTTAGTGTAGTAACAGGACCTATTGCATATCTGGCTGCTATAATTTTTGGTTTAGGAGTCTGCTATTTCTGGCCAGTTATGATAGGTGCTACCGCCCAAAGAACACCTCTGACAGGTGCTATAGGAATGTCACTTGTGGGTGGAGTCGGTATGTTTGCCAATTTTATTTTTAACCCTATTACAGGAAGATGGATTGACAATGCAAGGGTTGAAAATCTGAATGCAG
>JALZND010000333.1 GCA_030857845.1 Bacteroidota bacterium
GAGATACACCAAGCAACCATCATTTTGATGGTTATAAATATACTCATGCTGTAGTGGCTGGTTTTGATAGAAATGGCAAACTGCTTTGGGACAATAGTTTCGAAATCAATGATGTGGAAAGCTTTCAACTTGAAAAATTTGTAAAGGCAAGCGTAGAAAAAGATAGGATTGTATTGCTTTACCTGTACGAAAATGTGGTACGGTCAAAGATTATCAATAATGATGAGGTGCTTGAAGGCAAATCGTTTAACGACATCAAATTAAAGTTTGAAGATGATGTGGTAAATAATGGTGACAATAAGGTAGGCGGCCTTGAATATTGGTACGGGAACAATTTTGTGGCCTTTGGGGTGCAGAAAATAAGAAACGCAACAGTAAAATTCCCCCTTACTCAAAGGGAAGTTTTTTATATAAATAAAATAAACTACAATTAATTATCTTGGTCCTTTACAATAAAGGGCTTTTGCTTATATTTGCAGCACGTCAAATTATGCAAAAACGATTAGTACTTGACAGTCATTTATTAGGTATAACAATCAACAGGCTTACACAACAGCTTATTGAGAGGCATGATGATTTTTCTGATACTGTAATGCTGGGCTTGCAGCCCAGGGGAGTATTCCTGGCAGAAAGAATTAGAAAGAACCTGGAGTCCCTTCTTCAAAAGAACATCAACTTGGGTTATCTGGACACAACCTTTTACCGCGATGATTTTAGGCGTCGTGAAACCCCACTCAAGGCCAATGCCACAAAAGTCCCTTTTATTATAGAGGATAAAAAAGTAATCCTTATAGATGATGTATTGTACACTGGCCGCACCGTAAGGGCAGCTCTAGATGCAATGATCGCCTTTGGAAGGCCCAGAAAAGTTGAGCTACTTGCCCTGGTAGACAGGAAATACAGCCGTGACCTTCCTATTGAGCCTGATTATATCGGCAAGCAAGTCAATACAATAGAATCGCAAAAAGTATTGGTGGAATGGAAAGAACAAGGTGCAGAAAGTGACAATATTTGGATCATAAGCAAGCAAAGCCCATAAATGCAACAATTAAATTCAAAGCATCTATTAGGAATTAAGGATTTGTCGCCAGATGAAATACAGCTGATATTTGAAACAGCCGACAATTTCAAAGAAGTCATTAATAGGCCAATTAAAAAAGTCCCTTCGTTGCGTGATATAACCATTGCCAATATTTTTTTTGAAAATTCTACCAGGACTAAGCTTTCATTTGAACTGGCAGAAAAAAGGCTTTCTGCAGATGTTGTAAATTTTTCATCCTCAAACAGTTCCGTAAAAAAAGGTGAAACTTTATTGGATACCGTAAACAACATTCTTGCCATGAAGGTAGATATGGTGGTGATGCGGCATTCAAGTGCCGGAGCCCCACACTATCTGGCACGGAACATTAAAGCCAATATCATAAATGCTGGAGATGGCACCCATGAGCATCCCACACAAGCACTTTTAGATGCTTTTTCCATAAGGGAAAAACTTGGGGATGTTGCAGGAAAGAAAATAGCCATTATTGGAGATATTCTACATTCAAGGGTTGCCCTTTCAAATATATTTGCCCTACAAAAATTAGGTGCTGAGGTAATGGTCTGTGGACCCAATACCTTACTTCCAAAATATATCAATAAATTAAATGTTAAAGTAGAACTCAACGTACGGAAAGCCCTGGAATGGTGCGATGTGGCAAATGTGCTCAGGATCCAGCTGGAAAGGCAGCAGATTAAATATTTCCCTTCCCTTCGGGAATATACCCTATACTTTGGCATAAATAAAAAACTGCTCGATTCACTTAATAAAAAAATCACGATCATGCATCCAGGCCCTATAAACAGAGGTGTGGAATTAAGCAGCGATGTTGCCGACTCTGAGCATTCCATTATCATGAACCAGGTAGAAAATGGCGTGGCAATCAGGATGGCAGTATTATATCTTCTCGCATCAAGAAAATAACGACATCTAAAAAATAAAAATTTTCTTTAGATAAATACTTTCCTTAAGCAAGCTTATAATCCTTATTTTTATGTTTAAATTATATGGGGTTTAAAATCTGTTTTTACTAAAAAAATTATTAAGTTAGAGATACTTGGATGGCAATCCGTCCACAAGTGTGTTTTAGGGAATTATTTCCAAAAAGCCATATTTAAGTATATTTTAAAGCAGGACATTATCTGGATTAAATTTGGTTTCATTTGTAACATGGGAGAAAATAAAGTTATAATCGCTGAATTTTAATGCTAGGTAAGTTATTCAAATATTAAAATTATTAAAACGTAGCACTCCATGAAACCTTTAAAACCCACAAAAAATCTTTGTCTAATAAATCTTTTATTGTCTTAAAATATTGCAACTACTTTATCATTTAAAGTGTTTCTCGAAAGTGAAGCGAAATAGATAGCAGAAATTTACCTGTTTTATATTATATTTTGCATTTTTGCGTAAATCAACCTTCACCAAGAGAAGCGATATGTATTATAATTCCATTATAGAAACCATTGGGAATACACCTTTGGTGAGACTAAACAAAATAAATAAGGGTATAAAAGGGACCATACTTGTAAAAGTAGAATATTTTAACCCAGGAAATTCCACCAAAGATAGGATGGCATTGAAGATGGTGGAAGATGCTGAAAAAGCAGGGCATTTAAAACCAGGAGGAACTATAATAGAAGGTACTTCAGGCAATACAGGCATGGGCCTTGCATTGGCAGCAATTGCAAAAGGTTACAAATGTATTTTCACAATGGCAGATAAGCAGTCGCAGGAAAAAATTAATATCCTAAAGGCCGTTGGAGCTGAAGTGTTTGTATGTCCTACCAACGTGGAGCCGGATGACCCACGTTCTTATTATTCTGTGGCAAAAAAACTTAATGCCGAAATACCAAATTCTTTTTATCCAAACCAATACGATAATCTTTCAAACACTGCTGCACATTACGAAACAACTGGCCCTGAACTTTGGGAACAAACTGAAGGAAAAATCACCCATTACGTTGCAACTGTAGGAACGGGTGGCTCTATGTGTGGGGCCACAAAATTTCTAAAAGAGCAAAATCCCAATCTTTTTGCTTTGGGAATCGATACATATGGCTCTGTTTTTAAGAAATATAAAGAGACTGGCATCTTTGATGAAAATGAAATTTACCCTTACCTGACGGAAGGCTTCGGCGAAGATATTTTGCCAAAAAATGTTGATTTTGATATAATTGACCAGTTTATCAAAGTTACGGATAAGGATGGTGCCATTATGGCAAGAAGACTGTCAAAGGAAGAAGGCTTATTTGTAGGCTGGTCTTCTGGTTCGGCTGTTTTTGGCGCACTTGAATATGCAAGAGAGCACCTGAAAGAAGAGGATACCATGGTGATTTTATTGCCAGACCATGGCACCCGGTACCTAAATAAGGTATACAATGAAAATTGGATGAAAGATCATGGATATACCGAAACCCGGGTTTTTGCCACTGCAAAAGATATAGTTGACAGGAAAAATGGAAATGGAAAACTTATATCTGTTCCTTGTGATGCAAAGGTTGGAGAAGTAATATCGATTTTTAACACAGAAGGGTTTTCCCAACTCCCGGTAACGGAGGGCGAAAATATTGTGGGAAGCATTATGGACTATAAAATATTGAACCAGCTCCTCGAAGACCCTTCCCTTAAAGAAAAGAAGGTCTCAGAAGTAATGGGCAAGCCCTTTCAGTTTGTAGCCTTGCACAATACAATAGATGTATTGTCCTCGCTGATCGATAAAAACAATCCCGCCCTCTTAGTACGGGACAATTCTAACCAGGTTCATATTATAACCAAGCATGATTTATTAATGGCAATGACCAGCTAGGAATTTAGTTTGGTATAAAAATTGTTTATAATTAAAAAGCAAATAATTTATTAAGGCCGTCCCAGTTGGGGCGGCTTTTTTTGTTCAAATGCAATCCTTTTTCTGCATTGTTGTTCTTGATGCAATATAAATTATCATTTACCTGATCTTAACTTTTACTTAATGCAAACATAAAACCTATTTGAAAAGCTATTCCTGAAAAGAAAAATTCCTCAAGAATGGTCCTATAATTTTTTTCTTTACCTTTTCGCTGTAAATTTCCAAAAAATTTAAGCGCATCAATGGATTCATTTTATACCAAAAACAATCAACTGTACTGTGAAGGGCTTTCTGTAGAAGATATAGCCAAAAAAGTAGGAACACCTTGTTATATTTATTCTGTAAATACTTTAAGGGACCACTATAGGAAGTTGAAGAAAGCATTTTCAGCCATTGACCCAATGATATGCTTTTCAATAAAAACATTGAACAATATTAACCTAATCTCTGAGCTCGTGAAAGAAGGTTCAGGAATGGATACGGTGAGCGGAGGGGAAATTTTCCTTGCGATAAAAGCTAAAACAGATCCTTCTAAAATTGTGTTCGCCGGAATAGGCAAGTCAGATGATGAAATAACTTATGCACTTGATCAGGGTATTGGG
>JALZND010000334.1 GCA_030857845.1 Bacteroidota bacterium
ATATTGCAAAGAAGCTGCCCCTCTTAGGATTTCAATTCTTTCTACACCTTCTGCAGGTGGGGAATAATAACTTTCAGGATAACCAAGGGCATCAGCGCTAATATCGTATCCGTTTTGCCTGGTATTAAAATTTGAAACCCGGTTCGGGTTCAAGCCCCTGCCTCCAATCCCTAATTGAATCCCTGCACCATCACTTTCCCAAATATTCAGTCCGGGCACCTTTCCATAAATTTGACGGCTGTTATTTGTGGCCAAATTTGCCACCAGGTTATTAATTTGTATCACCTCGCTCTTCTTTCCTGCATATATTACGGTTCCTTCTATAGGGTTTAACCTGTATATATCAGTGCCTTGGACAAGGTCTGCTTTGACAATGACTTCTTTTAGCTCAGCAATATTGGATTTTACCTTTAGGTTCAAGAACAGATCACTATTTGTAATATTTATTTCTTGCAGAATTTTTTCATAGCCAACCGCAGATGTAATTAGGCTATATTTTCCTGGCAAAACATTGTTTATGGAAAATTTGCCGAGGCTGTCAGTGATTGTCTGATGTTTTGAGTTCTCAAGCCCTACAAATGCAAAAATAAGAGGTACTTCAGATTTGTCGTCTAATAAGGTGCCATTTATAGAATATTTTTGAGCCAATACTTTAGCAGAACTCCCACCAAGTAAAATAGCCAAGAAAATAAAATATAAAAATCCCTTCATCAATTAAATATTTTTAAATGGCAGTACCCATTTTTTGGCCATAAAACTTTCTTTTTCTTTTGCTAGATTTACCGTACCATCTATAAACAACCTGCTGCCACTCCCATTTAGGCTCACGTAGCTTTCGACAGTAATTTTAGGATCGGTTATACCTTTTTCCTGATACTCCTCTTTTAAAAAATGTGCAAATTGTAATATCATGTCAGGTTGTGTGGCCATCATTTTTTCTTGATTTTTAGTAAGATATTCACCTACCATGACTTCGCCTTTTCTTCCTGATTCAGGATCTTCCACATAAAAAAATGTTGTTCCGGCTTTTTCTATCAGCATTACCCTCCAGGAAAACCTAAATCCTTCTTCGGTCCAAAAAAGGGCGCCGGGATACAGCAGGTATCTAAAAGGGAAAAGCACTTGAAAAATAAAATGAAGAGCAAGTACCCAAACAAAGATTTTACTTTTTGCAGGTGCAAAGGTAGGAAGTAATTTCTTCTTTTCATTGATATTATCCTGATGAAATCCGGTGAATGTTTTACTCAGCAGATGAAGGACATTTTTATGGAAATCTGTTGAAAAATAGATCAACGTTATCAATATCATGATGTATGGGAACATGCCTATAGGGAACATCCATGCAGTTGTGAGATGAAAAATCACCACAAAAAAATATGCGATTGCCCTGGTTTTTCTTATTGAAAGAAAAAACACAATCGAAAGGTCATAAATTGCCCCAAACCAGGAAAAAAAATAAGCAACCCATATTTTATCAAGAAATTGACCACTAATTGGCAGATGAGTTTTTGCTGGCAGCCAGATCTTCAACGGCATAGCATTGAACAACCAGTCATAATTAAGCTTGGCCAGCCCTGCATAAAAATAAACAATCGCCAATTGGATTTTGAATATCAGAATGGTCCATCTTTCTACATGGCTTACTTTAAGGCCCGGTGCTCTTATTACATCATATGAAAAATACCGGTGTGCGGGCACCATGATTAAAAGAAAGCTAATGATGCTTATAAAATAATAATGATTTAAATAATTTGTTTTGTCTATAAGCTCAACATAGGTAAAACCCAGGAAGAAAATTATTGTAGACCACCTATAAAAGGCACCTACAAGTATAAAAAATGATGTTAAAGCAAGCAGGCCAAACAAAAAATACATCCCTAATTCCCCTAATGGCCTTACCCATTCGAAACCATAAAATGTAAAAAAATATTTTGGTGCTATATAAAGATCATAAATCCAACCCTTTAACATGAACCTTATAATGCTTGCAAACATCACCAGCCCAAAAACCATTCTTAAAACAACTAAAGGAGCTATATGAACAGGCTCCGTCAGGTACTTAAGAATTAAAGAATTGGATATAGCTTTAATCACCATCATTATCTACATAATCAATTTGCACGCTCATGGCTGATGGCATATCTGTTTTAAGCATTACCACCGTTTTTTGAATTTCAGTATATGCCGCTTCCACAAGGGATGAATTATTAACAATTGCACCTGATAAAGGATCAGGGAGCTGCTCGATAGAAGCTTTTACCTTTGTTAACTGTTCTTTTATTGCCTCTGATAAACTTCCTCCATTGTATTTTGCATCCAACTGTACCAGGTAATCGTCTAGCCCTGTTCCGGCCATGCCCTGCGCACTGCGGCCCAGATAAATGTTTTCGATAGCTTTAACATTTAGCAAGGTCAGCTCTTTTGATATGCCACTATAATATGCTTCAACATGTCCTGGAAGTTTTTCACCTAATGTTCGCTTTCCTAAAGGAATCCCAATTTTAGGATTTTTTATGAGCTCATAGTCGTAATTAAGTTGGTTCACCAACTTGCTCAATGAGCTTCCATTTGCAGTGCCTGTAGCATTGACAAAAGTATTTATATAATTTCCGCCATTCGTTGACCATGCCTCCAAGACCACATTGGTATTGCTTTTAATATCTTTAGAAACCGCTTCCAAATAAGCCAATCTGTTTTCTGAACCTTCGTCAATAATGTACTTTTCTAAAATTGCATCATCATTTTCTCCCAGGCCATACAATAAATAGTCTAAGGCAGGAAAACCTTTTGCTTTAAAATTATTTGCCGATCCCAAATTATAGGTTCCCGAAGCAATATTGGAGTGAATTTGCTCTGTGTTCGTAGGAAAGGTATTTACACTCTCCCTTAAAAGTTGTACCTCTGCAGGTCCAAATTCAAAGACAGAAGTTTTTTGCCATGCCCTGTAAGCATCTTTAAATGTATTTCTTGCTGCATTAAGAGTACTTGCTGTGGGATTCGATTGAAACTCCTTAACAGCCATATCCATAATATCAACTTTTGAATTAAGCTCCTGATAACCAGGAACAATTATATTATTCCCAACATTGGTAAGGAGGTCTTTCCTAAATGAATCAGTTCCTGCTGTTGTTTCGTCATCCTTTTTATTACAAGATGCCAACAGCAAAGCAAAAAAAACAACAAAAATGAAATTATAAGTTTTAACCATAATCGTATATAATAGAACTAAAAAAGCAAAGCTGCCCTAAAACAGCTCAACCCTTAATTGATATTATTTTTGACGTTTTCAAATCCATAAACATTGCTGATTATATCAATTGCTTCGTTCAATTCATTTAGACTCACCTCATACAGGTTGTCCCCTATTTTTGCTAATACTGTATTTATTTGCTCTTGTGTTATTTTCTTTTTAGGGTTGTATTTTAAAGCCATTGCAAAACCTATAGCTTCTGACAATAAGTGGTTCCTTGAAGCATCGTCTGAAAAAGAAGCTTTTGCTTTGTTTATTTCAAGGATAGTGCATGCAGCAACTAATTTTTCCCACTCTTCAACAAGTAGGGCAGCTTGTGCTTCTTTTGTTGTCATGTCTTTTTTGATGATGGCATCCCTTCCTTTAATGTAAGCATTCATAATTGCTTCGTTGGAGCCAATAGCTTGGTTTACCTGGTCGGAATACCTGCCAAAATACCTGGAGCCTTCTTTGTTTTCAGGAAAATTTACCGGTACCCCAAAGTATCCAAATGCTTCGTCCCAATGATGTTCCATCGGGGTGCCTTCTCCTTCTTTTACAGTTGTATTATCTACTGCATTACCAATCTTATCTTCTGTCAGATAATGCCCTACAACCTGATAGTAAAGCACTGCGCCCATCAAACCTTTTAGGGCCACCTGGGTATATTCTATACCATTTTCATCAAACAAATAAGTTTTAGTTCCATCTGTGCTTGTTACCACACCTGCCACACCAGTTGAACCAGGTGTAGTTGAGGTACTAGCCACAGCAAGTTTATCAAAAAAAATTTCAAATATCGGCTGGTCAAGGCTAAAGGTTTTATCTTTTAACTGCTTTCCGGAAGAATTAAGTGCTGCATTTGCAAATGGTGCATTTTCATTGGCATACATGTTCTTTAATACCGCTGCATTTATAGCAGTACCTGCTGTATTTCCTTTTTTCATTTCGGCTTCTAATTCACCCAACATATCTAACCGTGCGGTTTGCCCGGAATAATTTACATTTTCGAAATTATAGGTTGTGGGTGTCGCCAACTCGGGTTTTACCTCTACTTTGTCATCACAACCAGAAAGTATAGCGGCACCAAAAAACAGGAATAAATTTAATTTGCTTTTCATAAATCTTTTGCGGGTTTATTTAGACTAATTATAAATAACGATGCAATACTAATCCATAAATCAACATCCTCCAAATAGTTCATAAGAAAATATTTTATTATTTTAGGTTGTATTTCAAGGGAAAGGTTATAACACCAGG
>JALZND010000335.1 GCA_030857845.1 Bacteroidota bacterium
AGTTTAGGGTGGGCAATGCAGAAGCTCAACCAATAGACCTTAATGCTCCACATATGTTTTATAGCAGGCCTAAAGGAGAATATGAGGGAGAAGATACCAAAAGGATAATGCTGGATTTTTATCTAGTAAATACTGAACTCTCAAACAAAGGCAACAAAGTGAGGGCAACCATTAATGGCCAGGAGTTTATTATTGATAAATGGCAGCCTTACGGTGTAGAAGGATTGCCTATGGGTGAAAATACTTTTAAATTAGAATTATTGGATGCAAATAATAATTTGATTCAGGGACCATATAATTCAGTTACAAGAACAATTACTCTTAAAGGAGGAGCAGAGCAAGCTGGTCATGAAGGCCATGAACATCCTTAATTTTTAGAAGTTCTCAGTTCAGATAGTTCAGATAGTTCAGATAGTTCAGATAGTTCAGATAGTTCAGATAGTTCAGATAGTTCAGATAGTTCTCAGTTCAGGAGTTCTCAGTTCAGGAGTTCATAGTTCAGATAGTTCAGGGTTCAGATAGGTCTCAGTTCAGGAAGTTCAGAGTTTAGAAAGTTCAGAGTTGATGTATGGATGGTAATTTAACAGGAATACATCATGAAAAAAAATAAGTTAGTAGCTAAAACTGCATACTCCTGAACTTATTATAAAAATTATCTGGAACAAAATACAAGATCAAAACTAAGAGCTTCTCATTTCCGAACTCCTGAACTATCTGAACCAAAAACTCCTGAACTGAAAACTATCTAAACTTTGAACTATTTGAACTCCTGAACTTATTCTACAAAAATACAAGATCAAAAACTAAGAGCTTCTCATTTCCGAACCCTGAACTATCTGAACTATCTGAACTCTTGAACTAATAAACTATTCCATAACTTCTTTCAAAACTACTACAGATTTCATTTCACCGAAGCTTTCAATGTGTAAGCTATAATACTTCAATAATATATCGAGTAATTTCCGTCGACTTCTGTTGTTGATTTTGATATCGTTTGTATAATCTGAAACTAATAGTGCCTTAAGTAGGGCGGGCTCATTAATCTGTTCATTTTCAACCGGCACCTGGCCTATTTGATCCAGTATTTCAACTTCACTTTCAGGTTCAAAGCCCAGATACCTGCTTAATTTCAATAGAAACTGTAAGTGGATGTTTTCGAAGTTAACTTCTATATGTTCTAAAAATAAAATGGTTTGGTAAATAAAATCAAATAATTTAGGTTCTGTTTCACCTTTCAAAGCCTTGCTTAACACCTCAGTGAGGAACATAGCGATGCAAGATCTTTTTATGTCTTTTGGGATATTGTTGAAAGGTTCAGGGCATTTTATTTCAGATATGCGAAACAAATTCGCATTATATTTATGGTAAACAACCAGTTCCAAAAGGGTAAGAGGTTGATAAAGGGCAATTTTACTCCCTTTTTTACTGCGTACACCATTTACAATATACGATTGAATACCAAATTGCTCAGTAAATATTTTGACAATAATAGAAGATTCTTTGTAGCGGATATAGTTGATTACAATGCCACGGGTTTTATATAGCATTATTCAATTACGGCAATTTTCCCAACAAAAGTTTCTTTCCCATCAGATGAGGCACTTAAAACGAGGTAAACGCCACCGCTTACCCTTTTCCCCCTGTTGTCATTTACATCCCAAACCGCAGTGCCGCCTTCGGCATGCAGTTCCCGGACGAGCCTGCCGCCCATATCAGTAACTTTTACCACTGCATTTTCACTAAGCCCACTAATGCCAAGCTGCCCCGTGAAGTTGGGCCTGACGGGATTAGGAAATATTTTTACATTTTCATGGGCTTTTACAGCCTTGGTTGCTGTGCCCCTATATGAAATCAAACCTTTGCTGGTAGCAATAAAAACCTCTCCAGATCTTTCATTTATTTCTATGTCATAAATATGGTTTGACGGCAGGGGGCTATTGTTGATATTGAAACTATGAATAAGGCTTTCAGCTGAAATATTGTATAGGTATAAGCCTTTTGTGGTACCGATCCATAGCCTGTTGCCCCCATCTACTTTTAGGGCTGTTATATTTTCAGTTCTCCATAAGGAAAAATTGTCTACCCTCGGAATAAATGCACCCAAAGATGTAATATCCAAAACATTGAAAGCATCCATGACATAAACAAGTCCTTGATTGGTTCCTATCCACATCCAGCCTTGCTGATCTTGTGCAAGATCGGTAACTCTGTTTCCTGGTAAAGTAGGTCTGTTTAATTCATTTTTTAAAACCCGCTCCTTATTGTTCGATTCATTAAATACCAGAATTTCAGGACTATTTTCTGTATGCAGGGCCACCCATTTATCTCCATTACTTAAAATTTCAATCCCGCGGGGCCTTGAAGCGTTTAGGAAATTAAAAGCATATCGATTCCATTCTGAAGGCGGATTAAAGCTATGGACAGGATAAGGAACATTATAATTTGTAACCCATATTTTATCCTGAATATCTGTTTTTATAGATGTAATAATAGTAGATGATGCCCCGCCGCTACTTTGTAGTGTACTTCCTAAGGTTTTATCATTAATGATATTGAATTGACTGTTTTGATCCCATTCCAAAATCCCAGCACCTAAGGTTGCAAAATAGAGATTGCTGGATGTAGATTGATAGGCAACATCTACTAAAGCCGGAACGTTGGGCAGGTTGTTCAAAACGGGTGCATAGTTTTTCCATTTACCATTTTCTAAAATTGAAAATGACGCTTCTTTTTCCTGAGGATCTAACGCTGATGAGAAATTTCCTGACAAGCTTATAATTTTGTCGTTAAAAAAGTAAAGTTTAAGAATGTCATTTTTCAGAGGGCCTTCGGGGGAATAACTTTTAAAGCTGCCTTCAAAATTAGAAATCAATCCATTGGCTTCATCGGAAATCCAAATATTCCCATCTTCATCAAAAGCTGCTTCACCAGGTTTTTTAATAAGGGCATCCGCTATCGCTTTAAATTGATCATTTTCTGATAAAACATATAATTCATTCGGGAGACTTATAAGAAGTTTATTTTGAGAAGTGGAAATAGAATTAATTTCTGATGTGACTATGAAAGGTGTTGCATCCCATTTATTTTGTTCATAAACATAAAGGCCTTGAAAATCAATACCAGCGTATATTTTGTTGTTTATGATGTTAATATGTTTGACCTCGCCGGGGGCAACACCATCCTCTTCAGTAAATAGTCTCCAGTTTAATGGGTCTTTTAAATTGATGTTTTCGCTTAACTGCCCAACCATGATACCATTTGATGTAGCAATAAATAAACTATCTGAAAAAATAATACTTGCATAAATTTCTATAGGGCTTCCGTCCGGGCCAATATTTTCATAAACTTCCTTGATAGCCAAAGTGTTAAGGTCTATCACCACTACACCTATACCCGTTGATAAAAAAGCCAGGTGCCCATGAAAGGACATATGGTTTACTTTTTTAGAAGCTGTTTCTGGTGCATTTGAAACCTGGTAATTATTGATAATTGTATTATCTTTTATAAAATCTATATTTCCAGAAGCATAGCCAATAACTACAATCTTGCTTTGCTTGTCATAAGCCATTGCACTTACATCAGATGCTCCAAAACCATTTATCTTAGATAAGGTATTGACGCTATTATCCTCTTTGTCAAAATACATAAATCCAAAGTTTCCTGCTGCATAGACTTTATTTTCAACTATCAACAAATTATTCAGGTTCTGGTATGAGAGGTGGTTTCGCCAGGTACCAATGGGAATATCATGTTGTGCAAGGATTATGGGCGCTGCCAACATGTTCAGCATTGAAGAAAAAAATATTATAATAATGATTTGTAAACGCTTCAAGCTTCTTTAATTTAAACAATTTTGGTTATTTTTTAAAAAAACATTTCCTGCAGCGGGCTTCATATGATTCTTTTTCGCCAAGCATTACCTTTTCATCATTGTTGGTTAGTCTATAAGAATAAGAAGCCACTGCACCACACACCATGCAGATAGCATGAACCTTAGTAATATATTCTGCAACACACATTAAAGCAGGCATAGCCCCAAAGGGTTTCCCTGAAAAATCCATGTCCAAACCCGCTATAATTACCCTTTTGCCATTATTTGCCAATTTTGTACAAACATCAACGAGCTGATCATCAAAAAATTGGGCTTCATCTATACCTACTACATCACATGCCCCTGATAACAATAAAATATCATTTGCGAAATTTACGGCAGTAGACCTTGCCATTTTTTGGTTGTGGGAAACCACGTTTGTTTTGTCATACCGAGTATCGATGACAGGTTTAAATATTTCTATCTGTTGCTTGGCTATCATGGCCCTGTTGAGGCGCCTGATCAGCTCTTCTGTTTTCCCTGAAAACATAGAACCGGTAATCACTTCTATCCACCCAGGCCCTGAAGCTTTTTTTGTGCCTGACTTCCCTATATGAGGCTCAATAAACATAAAAGATCTTTTTCAGGTACATTAAATAAAATTTT
>JALZND010000336.1 GCA_030857845.1 Bacteroidota bacterium
CGCCTTATACAAAAGCAGCCCGTGAGCCCCTCAGTTATTGCGGTATCAATACTATAGGTCTAAGAAGAAGGGGTTATAGCAATGAAAAAATCAATGAAGTGCAGGAAATTTATCGGCTTGTCTATTTAAAAGGCCTTAATAACTCTAAAGCTTTGGATATAATAGAGTTAGAAATGCCCTCTAGCACAGAACGTGATGAAATTATTGATTTTATCAGGAAGTCCGAAAGGGGCATCATGAAGGGCTTTGGTGATTAGGCAATGCAAATTTCATTGGAGCAGGTTGGCAAAAAATTTCAGCATGAATGGATTTTCAGGAAAATTGATTATCAATTTAATCTGGGAAAAGCTTATGCCATAACAGGTCCAAATGGCAGTGGAAAATCTACATTACTGCAAGTTATTTCAGGTATATTGCCAGCAAATGAAGGAAATGTAAATTATATTGTGAACAGTAAGTACATAGATATTACTGAAATATTTCCTTATATAGATATTGCAGCTCCTTATCAGGAACTTGTAGAAGAATTTACCCTCATAGAATTCCTGAAATTCCATTTCAGCTTTAAATCAATAAAAAAAGGCTTGTCAATAGAGGAGCTGATTCAAATCTTGAGGCTTGAAAAATCTATAAATAAAATTATTAAGCATTTTTCTTCAGGTATGAAACAAAGATTAAAGCTAGGTCTAGCATTTTTTTCACAATCTCAGGTGATATTGCTCGATGAACCTACCTCAAATTTGGATGAGGTAGGAATTAATTGGTACATGCAAAATGTAACTGGTATTTTAAAAGAAAAATTAATTATTATATGTTCAAATACCCCTGCAGAATATTCTTTTTGCGATTTTAATATTAATATCCTTGATCATAAATAATATTTTTTATTTAAATTAAAACTAACATATAGTTTAATATCCAACTTTCAATCAAAACCTACGTATTGTCGTTATTCTTTATCATCTAAATTTTTAATATTTTATTTTTTTTAGTTATTATTGTCTTTACAAAAAATACTCTATCCATACATGAAAAATACATTATACCTATTCGCAGTTTTATTGTTTGCTAGTGTTATTTTATTCACAGGATGTAAAAAGAGGGATGACACTCCTGGTCCTGTAACTGAAGAAGCACAAATTGCAAAACTTTCTAAAACCTGGGTTCCAGAATCACCCGTACAATTCCAAGGTGCACCGGATAGCAGGTTTACAGGTTTTGAAGTTACATTCAATGCTAATAAGACTTACACTGCTTCAAATGGCTATCCTGTATTCAGGACTAGTGGTAATTGGACTTTCAAACCAAGTACTAATTTTATGACGGTAGTATTGGACGCAGGTACAGATTTTGTTATATCAAGCCTTACAGATACTCAATTAAAAGGTTCAGTTACCTTATCAGGTGGAGCCAACGAAAAAACATTAAACATTGAAGGTAAATATGATTTCAACCTTAAGGTTAAATAATTTATAATATATAATATATTAAAATAAAGCCCTTTAATGGGCTTTTTTTATTTTAAAGCTACTACTGTCACCCCAGAGCCGCCTCGCTCTACATGCTCATCTTTTGCATTTTGTACAACCGCAAAACTTTTGAGATGGTCCCTTACCACTTCCTTGAGAATCCCCTCCCCTTTGCCATGAATGATGCGTACTTCCTGTATCCCTAACATGCTGGCCCTGTCTATATAATTTTCTACCAAAGAAATGGCTTCTTCGGCACGTTTGCCACGTAGGTCAAGATTTGTACTGAAGTCCATCATTTTCTGGTTGATATTGTAGCCTTGCATAGGTATTCTCTCTGACGGGTGTTTCTTGTATTCGCTGCGGGTTATTTTCTCCAGCCTAATCAATTTTATATTGGACTTCAACTCCCCTATCCGTATTTCTGCATCTTTTCCCTTTATAGAAATCACATCGCCAACAGCCGACTGGTTTTTTACCCTTACAAGATCGCCTTCTTTGATTTCACCTTTCTCAACTATTATTTGAGTGAATTTTTGCTCTACTTCTTTTTCTGGCTCCAAGAAAGTTTTAAAATCTTCCAATACCACCCTGGCTTCCTTGGTTTCTTCCTTGTCTGCCTTAGTTTCTTTTATAATCCGTATAGTATTTTCTATTTTTTGATTTGCTTCTTTTATAAGATTTTTAGCTTCGGATTTAGCATCGTTCAGTATCTTTTTCCTGCTTGCCTCCAGGTACTCTTTGAGCTCCGAATATTCCTTTAACATTTTCTGCATTTCTGCATCTTTGGAAGCAACTTTAGATATTTGATCCTGGAATTTTTTCTTTTCCAGCTCTAATTCTAGCAGCAACTTTTCGAACTGGATTTGGTCGGGACCTATTTTTTTCCTTACTTTTTGCAAAACAGCCTGTGGCAAGCCAATTTTCCGTGCTATTTCAAGTGCAAATGAGCTTCCGGGTTTTCCCATCTCTAAAATATATAAAGGATCTAGCTGCTCTACGTCAAAACGCATGGCACCATTGAGAATTCCCGGTGTATGATTGGCAAATTCTTTCAGATTTGCATAATGGGTGGTAATAATGCCAAAAACTTTAAGTTGATTTAATTCTGAAAGAATAGTCTCTGCGATAGCACCGCCAATGTTGGGTTCGGTACCAGTACCGAATTCATCAATAAGTATCAGTGTCTTCTTTTCAGAAAACTCCAGGAAATACTTCATGTTCTTTAAATGTGAACTATAGGTACTTAAATCATTTTCCAAGGATTGTTCATCACCAATATCAATAAATAGGTTTTTAAAAATACCTACCCTGGAATTTTCGTTTAAGGGCACCAAAAGACCTGATTGGAGCATATATTGCAATAAGCCAACGGTTTTGAGGCATACAGATTTACCCCCTGCATTGGGGCCAGATATCACAAGGACCCTTTGGTTGGAATGTAAAGAAACGTTTAGTGGAACTACTTTTCTGTTCTGGCCTTTAAAGGATAAATACAGCAATGGATGAATGGCATTAAACCATTCTATCCTCACATCTTTGTATAATTCCGGTAAAACACCATTAATCTGCAAGGCAAACCTTGCTTTGGCACGGATAAAATCAATAGTGCCCAGGAATTGATATGCCCTGTAAAGTGATGGTATGTGTGGCCTTAAAAAATCTGTTAGTGCAATTAAAATCCGAACAATTTCCCTACGCTCCCTATACTCCAGCTCCCTAATAAAATTATTGATTTCAAGTACTTCCGTAGGTTCTAAAAAAACAGTTTGACCGGTAGATGATTCATCATGAATAAACCCTTTTATCTTTCTTTTATGCTCGGCATTTACCGGTATCACCATCCGTCCATTCCTGATGGTAACAGAAACATCGTCTGTGGTAAATCCCTGGCTTTTTGCGTTCCTCAAGATAGTATCCAGTACTTTTCTCAGCCTAACCTGCTCGGAAATTAAAGTAGAACGTATCTCCTGTAATTCTTTGCTGGCATTGTTCCTGACTACCCCTTTTTCATCAATTTTAGATTCGATAATATTTAGGATACCATTATCAAGCTGAAAGCTGCCACTAAGCTCACAAAGCAAAGGATATTTTTCGGCTTTGCCATCATCTTTAAAAAAATAGAGGCAATTATATATAGTCTTTAAAGAGAGCTTTACATGGTGAAATTCTTCTTCTGTCAAAAAAGCACCGGGCACTTTGCCTTTGTTAAGGTAAGGCCGGGTATCGATATAATCATTTGAAGGAAAGTATTCACCCGAAGAAAGAATTTTCCTGAACTCTTCAGTTTGTTCCAACAGCTTTTGTATCAGGGAAAAATCATCGGAAAATATAATCTTTTCAACATAAGAGGTTCCAAGGGAGCTGACACATTCCTGCTTTACAAATTCCCGAACCTTATCAAATCCTAATTTAGCCTCAATGTTTTCCGGGTAAAGCATATTAAATAAATGGCAATAGAAGGTAAAAAAGTTATGATATTATTATTCAATTTTTAGTATTTTTTCCCGTAAGCTCAAGCTGTCAATCACGGCATCATAAATCCTTTCCATATCATTGACGTTTTCGGTGTAATATTTGAAGCTTTCCAAATATATTTCTTTGGCCACATTATGTTTATTTAGCACCTCCTGTTCATAATGCTTGAATAATATTCTTGTGGAATCACGTTTTAGGTTAAGTGCTGAAATTTTAGATTCGGTAATATGCATGTCTATAAATATGCCTACCATCTTTTCTTGAGGTATAATACCTGCTGGTGTAGCTTTCTTTCTGTCACAGGAAAAGGCTAATGTTATAAGTAAAAAGAAAAATATATATTTCACGGAAGAAATTTACTTAATTATGTTCTAAATTTAAAATTCAACAAAAATGAAGCCGTAAATAGTTCGGGTTATAAGTTCAGGAGTTCTCAGTTCAGGTAGTTCATAGTTCAGGAAGTTCAGGTGTTCAGGAAGTTCATGTGTTCAGGAAGTTCATGTTCATAAGTAATTCAT
>JALZND010000337.1 GCA_030857845.1 Bacteroidota bacterium
AGATTGATGCGATTGGTAGGTCAAGGGGAAGAGGCCAGGTGCCAGGATCAAACGATGAGCGTGAAAATACCCTGAACTCACTATTGGTTGAAATGGATGGATTTGCTACTGATTCTGGAGTAATCATCCTTGCTGCAACAAACAGGCCCGATGTATTGGATTCAGCCCTGTTAAGGCCAGGAAGGTTCGACCGCCAGATCAGTATTGACAAACCAGATATTGTGGGCCGAGATGCTATATTTAAAGTTCATCTTGAGCCACTCAAACTTTCTAAAGACGTTGAGTCTAAGAAACTTGCAGCACAAACGCCAGGTTTTGCTGGTGCAGAAATTGCCAATGTATGTAATGAAGCTGCTTTAATCGCCGCAAGAAGGAACAAAGAAGCAGTAGACCTACAGGACTTTCAAGATGCTATTGATAGGGTTATTGGTGGATTAGAGAAAAAGAACAAAATAATTTCCCCAGAAGAAAAGAAAATTGTTGCCTACCATGAGGCCGGGCACGCAGTAGCTGGTTGGTTCCTGGAGCATGCCGACCCTTTGGTCAAGGTAAGTATTGTTCCTAGAGGTGTTGCTGCCTTGGGATATGCCCAATACCTGCCAAAAGAACAATTTTTATATCAGACCGAGCAGCTTATTGATGAAATGTGCATGACATTAGGTGGAAGGGCAGCTGAAGAATTAATCTTCGGAAAGGTTTCAACTGGGGCCTTGAGCGATCTGGAACGTGTAACGAAGCTTGCATATAGCATAGTAGCAATGTACGGGATGAACGATAAAATTGGTAACGTATCTTTTTACGATTCAAAACAACCTGAGCAAACCTTTAACAAACCTTATTCTGAACATACCGCACAAACAATTGATGAAGAAGTAAGAAAAATAATTTCATCAGCTTTCGACAGGACCATGCAAATGTTGACTGACAAAAAGGATAAACTGGAAATTATTGCAAAAGAACTGCTTGAAAAGGAAATTCTTTTTCAGAATGACCTGGAAAGGTTGATTGGCCCAAGGCCTTTTGATAAACAAACTACTTATCAGGCATATACCAATGGCGAGGTCAAAAAAGAAATATTACCTCCTGATGCTACCACACTGGAAGAGAAAGAAAAAGAAGAAGAGTTTGAAGCAAAATTAAAAGAGTCAGGAATTAATACTGGAACGAATTTCAGGAACAAATAACAAATAATTTGTATAAAAAGAATCAGGTCTCATAGCCTGATTTTTTTTATACATTTAACAATAAATGGTGAAATTTTCTATTTCATGATTGATCCTACAAAAAGCCTTCCCCCGAACAAAAAAATATACTTTGCCTCTGACTTCCATTTAGGAGCCCCCAATGCCCAAAGCAGCCTTTTGCGGGAAAAGAAAATTATAAGATGGCTTAACATGGCGGAGCAAGATGCACATGCAATATATATTTTAGGGGATATCTTTGATTTTTGGTTTGAATATAAAACGGCTATCCCAAAAGGATTTTCAAGATTGCAGGGCAAATTGGCTGAAATTACAGATTCAGGGATTCCTGTTACCTTTTTTACCGGAAACCATGACATGTGGATGTTTGATTACTTTCCTACGGAATTTAACATTTCGGTATATAAAGACCCTCAGGTTTTGCTAGTGGGGCAAAAAAAACTGTATATTGGACATGGAGACGGACTTGGGCCCGGCGATAAACTTTATAAATTTCAAAAAAAGATATTTCAAAATAAGGTGGCGCAATGGCTATTTGCAAGGGTCCACCCCAATACGGGTATTGGAATGGCCAACTATTGGTCCAGGAATAGCCGCATTAAAAATGCCATAAAAGATGAAGACTTTATGCCTGATGGGGAATGGTTGTATGATTTTTGTAAAGAAAAAGAAATGGAAAGCCATCATGATTATTATATATTCGGCCATCGCCATCTTCCATTAGATCTGCCCGTTGGTAATAGAAGCAGGTACATAAACTTAGGGGAATGGGTAAATTACTGCACTTATGGAGTATTTGATGGCGAAAATTTTGAATTGAAAACCTTTGAAGAAAATAATTCATAAGATCCTTATACTCGGAGCATTTTTAAGCTTTTATGGACAAGCGGTTGCCCAGCTGCCCGAGGTTATACATACTGTGCCTATTTCCCAACCTGAAAGTGTATCCATTGACCGCTTCAACAATATTTATATATCCGATAAAAAAGGAAATATTGTTCAATACGATCCTGCTGGCAAATTCCTACAAAAATATTCTCCTACAAAACAAATTACTATCAATTCACTGGAATCCTGGCAGGCAATAAAGATTTTTGCATTTTCGCAGGATTTTCAGCAGGTTTTGTTTTTAGACCGATTTCTATACCCAGCTCCTGCTGTTTTTATACGTGATTTGCCTGTAGGTTTTATAAGGGCAGCCACTATAAGCATCGATAACCATTTATGGCTTATTGACGATACTGATCTTAGCTTAAAAAAGTATGATGTACTTCAAAAAAAGATTATCATTCATTCGCCATTGAACTTGCAACTTGGAAACAACACCTTTGATATAAATTATATAAAAGAATACCAGAATCACCTTTTTATCAACGATAAAAATAATGGCATTTTAATGTTTGATGTTATGGGGAATTACCTAAAATCAATTCCTATAAAAAACCTCAATTATTTTAATTTCTATAATAATGAACTTTACTATTTAGAAAGGGATAAAGTGGTATTTTATGATTTTTATAAACTTAAAGAAAGAAGCATTGAATTGCCTGCTGGCCCCAAATCCTTTATTTTGGCCACAGAAACTAAGTTGTTCATAATCTCTGATGCCAATATGAGGATTTATAGTTTTAAGGAATCTGAATGAAAATATCTACCCCCTAAGTTATATTTTTACTAATTCTACCCTTCTATTTTTAGCCTTGTTGGTTTCAGAATCATTGGCTACCAATGGTTTTTCTGAACCAAAACCTTTTGTTTCTAAACGGGTAGCGGCAATTGCAGCCACAGTCAATTCATAAGCAACAGTCTCAGCTCTTCGCTGAGATAATTGCTTATTGTAAGCTACATCACCTGAATCATCAGTATGTCCTTCTATAGATAACTTCAAATCGTTGGTTTCTTTCATCAACTTCGCAATTTCCTTAACAGCATCTTTTCCATCGGGTTGTAATGTAGCTTTATCTGTATCAAAATTGATATAAACAATAGCCTTACCATCTTTGTCCAATTGTTGTTTGATTTGGGCTGCCGGGATTATACTCATTGTATTTACAAAATCTTCAGTTTCCAATACAGTCAGTGCAGCATTTTCATAACCTAAATTATATTGTACCCATACCTGTTTGTCGGAAGTTCTGATGATATAAGTATGAACGTCACTAAAATTGTTGGAGGAATGAAGATAACCGTTACTATATGCATTACGGTCCAATTTATTTAGGCGTTCTTTTTCTCCTTCATTTAATTCTTCGCCATTATTAATCTTTACCCCTCCTACCTTGTTTATAAAATCATCGAAACTTTTTTGTAGTTCTAATTTGCTGTACTGCTTATTGTCAATTGTTCGAATAGCGGCCTTATAGGATTTTCCTTCTACAGGAATATAGCTGCCATGATTGTAAAAGTATTCTTTATCATAGTCCTTTATTGCCCCGGTGCCATGGTACGTATTTGGATTGTTATATGCATATCCGTTGGGAAGTTTGAAATAAGGATATTCGCCATTAATATTTTTTGTTACAGGAATACTGTTGATGTTAAAATCAGCAGTATTTGAAGGGGAAGTGTCCGAAGTTGAGTTATTTGAAGATGAGTTATCTGAGGATGTAGTATTTGAATGTGATTCCTCTGCAATTTGGGTTTCAGTATTTAGGCTGTCTTCTGTGCTAGCACTCTTGTTTTCTGATGAATTGTTGCAAGCATATAAGAATGCTAAAACCAATATCGTGATTAATAAATTTTTTTTCATATGGTGAAATTGTGCTGTCTAGTTGTTTTTTAAATTTTAAATTCTTGTCTTTATTTTTTTGATCTAAACTTATTAAATTACTTAATTAGAAACCGAAGCAAAATTAGCAAAATCATGAACATTTTTTGATTTTTATTTGAAGAATTACAAATATTATTGTCATTCATTCTGATTATAAAAAGATCATCATCCCCTTATAGGATTAGTACCTGTGGTACAAATTGATTATCGAATTGTGTTCCATTTATTATTTCAAAAATATCTCCTGGAGCATCATTAATTTTAACCTAAATAATCTTTCTGCAGTGTTAGTTTTTGATGTAGCTTGCAAATCAAATAAACCTGTAGGAGTATTAAATACTAATCCAACTTTATTTGAATTTGAAAAAAGGTTGGTAAAGCTTGTTCAAGTTGGGCTTGTTGAGGTAGAAGTTGAAACTTTTTTATATTTAGAAATATTTATGTATAAATATTTATTTTAAATATTATGGGA
>JALZND010000338.1 GCA_030857845.1 Bacteroidota bacterium
ATTCTTTAACTGAGCAGGGTAAACCTTTAGCAGTTGGTATTGGATTTGGCGGACCCGTAAACAGGATCACTTATAAGATAAGCCGCTCTTTTCATATCAATGGCTGGGCGGATTTTGATTTGGCTGCATGGGTACAAGATAAGATTAAAGTTCCTGTGTTTATTGAAAATGATGGAAATGTGGCAGCATTAGGTGAGGCAATTCATGGTGCCGGAAAGAATTTTGATTCTGTATTTTATATAACTTTGGGGAGTGGAGTAGGAGGAGGCTTGATTCAAAATGGAAAAATTTTTCATGGAGCAGTCCCGGGTGAAGCAGAAATCGGCCATATAAGGTTGGATCAAAGCGGTAAGACCATGGAATCCAGCTGTTCTGGTTGGTCGGTGGATATGAAAGTCAGGGAAGTCATTGCAAGAGAACCGGAAGGTAAGCTTGCTGAGCTGGCCAGGGGCGCTGTTTCGGGCGAAGCTAAGTTCCTCTTACCCGCCATGGAGCAGGGAGATGATGATGCATTACATATTCTGCAGGAAACTGGCGGGGACATTGCTTTCGGACTTTCTCATGTAGTGCATTTATTTCATCCTGAGATTATTGTTTTAGGTGGAGGGCTTTCCCTTATTGGAGAGCCTTTACGTTCCGTGGTAAATGCGAAAATTCCACCTCATATTATGGATGCTTTTTTACCAGGTCCCAGGATTTTATTATCTCAATTAAAGGAAGACGCCGTGCCTGTAGGTGCTCTCGAACTCGCCAAAAGAAATTTTTTATTTGAATCAAACTAACATGATTGCACCTATTCATTTTTTGAAGCCGGCAGATTCAGGAGCTTCTTAAAAAAGTATTTTAAATTACCTGATCAATTAATACTTTACAGTTATTCAGATTATGATCTAAAATTTTTAAATTTAATTTCCAACTTGCCTTTGTACATTATGAATGAATATATAACTACCTATCTCAACCATCAAAAAGCTGCATTAGATTCTATTCCTGTGGATGAGGTTACGAAAATTATTGAAAAATTCAGGCAAGCCCTGGAAAACGATACACAAATCTTTGTTTTTGGTAACGGAGGAAGTGCTGCCAATGCCTCTCATTTTATTACTGACCTGGGGAAAGGTTCCTCTGATGTAACCGGCAAACGCTTCCGTTGCCTTTCCTTAAATGATAATATAAGCTGGATCACTGCTTTAGGCAATGATTATGCCTACGAAGATATCTTTGTCAGACAATTAATGAACTTTGCAAAGCCGGGTGATTTGGTATTTGTTATGAGTGTAAGTGGAAACTCACCTAATTTAGTTAAGGCAGTAGAATGGGCGAAAAGTAATCATATTTATACCATTTCCTTAGTGGGGGGCAAAAAGGGACGATTGGCTGAAATTTCTGATCATAATATAATAATAGATTCCACTCATTATGGAAGGGTAGAAGATGCCCATATGGGAATTTGTCATATCCTATGTTATGCATTTATGGAAACTCCAGGGCTCCATATACCAGGATAATGGTTTACCCTATATGTAAAATCTTCTGGATTCAATTTATAGGAAAATCAATAATACAGCGCATAATAATAATTGCTCTTATAAAGGATCGACTTTAGTTGAGGGAGCTAAGCGTTCTTTTGTTGATCGTGATTTTAAGTATCACTTATAAAATTGTGTTCTTTGATTATGAAAATTCCCAACCTTGCCGCATAGGCTCTTTAATATAAATATCAGCATCCGGTAAACCAATTGCTTTCATATTTTTGGCATCCCATTCTATTTTCTTTCCTCCCATGCGTAAAGAAAGTACACCCAGTAGTGTGATTTCGGTTAGACGTGCCCCATAGTCAAAATTGGCACTGGCTGCCGGCCCGCCTTTTATAGCGTCCACCCAATCCCGGAAATGGCCATTTGAACGGGCGAGGGTAGGCTTTGGAGGATTAAAAGATTTTGAAAGTCTCTCAGGAAACAGCTTAGGAATACGGTCAGCACCTTCATTCATAAGAATACCTTTATCTCCCACAAACATGGTTCCCCGTGAAGTGTATGTATATTCTATTGGTAACATCTCATGGTGTTGGGGGCGTAAGCCTCCCGAATACCAGGTAAGCTTTAATGGAGGTTGTTTATCTTTTGCAGCGAATTGATAATATCCGATCTCACCAAACGGAACGATGTCTCCATTACTGAAGCCGGCAGGAAAAATCTGAACACTCTCAGGTGCCTGAAGGTCATAAGCCCAAGTTACAGCATCCAAATCATGACATCCAAAGTCGCCAAGCGCCCCACAGCCAAAATCCCAAAAATCCCTCCAGTTTACGGGGGTGTATGCCTCATGATAAGGACGATGCCGGGCAGGGCCCAACCAAAGGTCCCAGTCAAATCCTATTGGAACTACTGAATTGCCCACAGGATAGCCTTTTAGTTCTGAATTCCATCGGGTGGCAGGTACCCAGGCATGCGCTTCACGAATTTTTCCGATAGCACCAGCCCGTAAATACTCCACCGTTTGCCTGATACCTTCTGTGCTATGGCCTATATTACCCATTTGGGTAGCCAGTTTTTTTTCCTTTGCTACCTCAGCCACCCGGCGTGCTTCCCAAATGTTGTGGGTAAGTGGCTTTTCACAATAAATATGCTTGCCAGCATCCATGGCAAGCAAAGATATATATGCATGTGTATGATCTGGGGTTGAACAAACAATGGCATCAAGTGCAGATTCCTCTGCAAGCATTTTCCTGAAATCCAGGTATTCAGATACTTTATATTCTGTAGAGAGCTCCTTATTGTGCTCTTCAACCATTTTTTTTACAGGACTTCGGCCCGCTTCTGATTTATAATAAAATTCTGCCAAATTCCAATACGTGGCCGGATCGGCAATAGCCACAACCTGCACGTCTGCTAGTTCTAAAAGCGATGCTGTATTTTCTTTACCCTTGCCCCCGGCACCTATTATTCCAATATTAACCTTATCACTCGGCGCAATATATCCCTTCCCTCCAAGAACATGACGTGGTACAATCATAATACCGGCCGCTGAAAGGGCTGTGCCTTTTATAAATTTTCTTCTCGATAGGGCTTTATTTATTGATGATTCCATTAAACATCGGTTATCTTGATTAGCGGATAAATATCTACCAGTAAATTAATAATATTTTTCTTTTTTTCTTATAAAAATTTTGAAATGATGATATAGAAAATCCTATAAATCTTAATAAAGTCAAATTTTGAAATTTTTAAATGATAAGAAAAACAAAATGAAGTATCTTATCGATCTTCTTCTCCTTCCATGCGTTTCAATTTCATCCGTCCATTATCGTACAATTGTGCACGATTTAGGACATTTGAAAATTTAAAAATGAGGATTTAAAGGCTAAAAAAGGTCTTTTTTCAGTGGCATATTAATTGGTATCACCTGGTCATTATAAAGATTAATATCATGCTAAAGAATTACATTTTAGTTGCTTTAAGAAATATGAACCGTCAGAAGGTTTATGCCTTCATTAACATATTTGGACTTTCTATCGGGATCGCATTTTGTTTATTGATCATACTTTTTGTAAAGCATGAATATAGCTATGATAAGTTTCATCCAAATCATGAGAATATATTCCGCGCTTCGTTGAAGGAAATTTATCCTGATGGAAGAGAAATATTTGGCATTTCAACACCTCCGGTATTAGCTGGTACTTTAAAAGATAATTTTCCTGATGTTGAGGCAGTAGTGAGAATTAGTGATTTCGGCACATTAGTTCGGAAAGAAGATGTAGGGATACCAGAAATAATAATGATGGCAGATCCGGAATTTTTTCAAAGGTTTAATTTTCCCTTACTATCAGGAAATTCTTCAGAGCTATTAAATGAAATAAATTCTATTGTCATTACAGAAGATTTTGCTAAAAAATACTTTGCTGACGAGAATCCGGTCGGTAAAACCTTAAAATTTGTTGTAGGAAATGAAGAAGAAGAGGAATTTATTGTAAAAGGTGTTGCCAGAAATGTACCCTCTAATTCAAGTTTACAATTTAATATGGTCATTCCATTTGATAACATAAAAAAGCGGATGACCCAAAATGAATTGAATAATTTCTTTTATGTTACCAATGAAACATATGTTTTCTTTAATAATCCCCAAAAATCCAAAGAAGTTGAAGCACAGTTTCCAGGTTTCTTTAAAAGTTTAAGCCCCGGGTTCGATGGTATATATAGTGTTCCCTTACAGCCTATCTCAAGTATCCGGTTGGATACCTCTTATCCCGATGCTCCAAGTGACCCAGCCTATTCTTATATCCTGAGCTTCCTGGCAATTATGGTTTTGGTTATTGCTATCATCAATTTTGTAACCTTATCTGTAGGAAAATCTGTTGACAGGGCAAAAGAAGTAGGCATAAGAAAAGTTATGGGCGCTTTAAGAAAGCAGCTGGTAGGGCAGTTCTGGGGAG
>JALZND010000339.1 GCA_030857845.1 Bacteroidota bacterium
GGCCACCAAGGCTATGACCTAATAGTATTTTTTGATGGTCGGGAAAAATTTTATTGATTATATCCATTACCTCTTTAAGGTCTTCTACATGGTCAGATAGGCCAAAATCGACCTGCCTTGAAGCTCTTAAACTGGAATTCCCCAATCCGCTCCACTCAACAGTTATGGCATGAAATCCTGATTTGTTCAATGCTTCGGCAAGAGGCTCAAAATATCTTGCCCTTACTCCCATTGCTGGTAAGCAAACAATTATAGGTGCAGCTTTATTTGATGCATTGTATATAGAAATTTTATTGGTACTGCCATCCCTAAACTTAATCTCCATATAATTTTAATTCTATATCTTTTTATAGTTATTAACCCAATAAATAAACAGGAAAAAATTCAATAGATTCAGCTTTTTTATATTTTTACAAATTAATTTTTTGAAGCTCAACGCTGTTAATAATGACCCAGTTACTTTCTACTTTTTTGCAGAACATTTATATATATCCCATAAAATCTTTGAGCGGGATTGCCCTTAAAAGTAGCTATACGGAAGAAAGAGGTTTGCCACATGACAGAAGGTGGCTATTGGTAGACAAAGACAATAAATCCCTGACACAAAGGCAACATAGCGAGATGGCATTATTGGAAGTTGCTATAAAAGACAAGGAACTGGAGGTAAACCATAAAAATAATTTATTATCCCATTTAAAAATTCCTCTGGATTATATTCATACGGAACGAATCCCCATCACCATTTTTAACGATGTGGTTGTTGCCCCAGTAGTGAATGATCCTGTTATTGAAGAGTGGTTCAGCAATGCCTTGGGGGAAAAAGTAAAGCTCGTTTTTATGGATGCTGCAACGGAAAGAAAAATTAATCCTGACTATGCTAAAATGGGGGAAATGGTAAGTTTTTCCGATGGATATCCTGTACTTGTTACCACACAGGCTTCTTTGAATGAGCTTAATGGAAGGCTAGATCAAGCCGTGCCCATGGACCGGTTTCGGCCAAACCTGGTGGTAGGAGGTGCAAAACCTTATCAGGAAGATAATTGGGATCAAATTACCATCGGTACTGCTGTATTTAAAGTTGTAAAGCCTTGTGGCCGATGTGTTGTGACAACAATAAATCAAACTACAGCAGAAAAAAGCAAGGAGCCATTAAAAACCTTAAGTTCGTATAGAATGAAAAACAATAAGGTTATTTTTGGACAAAATTTAATCCCGTTAAATAGGGGCGAAATAAAAATTGGTGACGAAGTAAAGATTAAGTATAAATAATTTTAAAAGAAGATTTACTGCCCCTTTGCAAATTCATAATTAATTACAATGATGTTCTTATATATAAAAGCACTACATATTGTCTTCATTGTTACTTGGTTTGCTGGGCTATTTTATATTGTAAGGTTGTTTATATACCAAACAGAAGCCCATACAAAGCCAGAACCTGAACGTACCATACTCATAAAACAATATAAGCTTATGTCAAAGCGCTTATGGTTTGGCATAACATGGCCCTCTGCCATTGCTACTTTGATTTTTGGATTGAGCCTTTTGCATTATTTTGCTGGTTCTATTCCATTTTATCTTTGGGTGAAAATAGGATTTGTGGTATTCCTCTACATTTATTTTTTCATTTGCCACTCTATTTATAAGAATTTACAAAAAGATGTATATAAATTTTCCAGCCAATCGTTAAGGATCTGGAATGAAGGTTCAACCGTTTTTTTAATAAGTATTGTATTTCTGATCGTCCTAAAGAATACAATCAGTATGGTTTATGGAATTATTGGACTCCTGGTATTTAGCTTAGTCCTCGTCCTTGCCATTCAGCTTTATAAAAAACTAAGAAAAGAATGATTAGACCCTCCTGCAGAAAAATTTTTTATAGATATAAATTTTTTACATCTATTGTGGCAATATCACTTTCATTCTTTACAGGTTGCAAGCAGGATGATGGAACAAATAAGCTTCCCATTTTAGGCAACAGTACTATTCAGGAAGGTCCAAATAATGAGATTGATACGCTTTATCATCAGGTATCGGATTTTAAGTTTTGGGACCAGGATAGTTTGATGGTGACACAAAATGATTTTGAAGGAAAAATTTATGTTGCAGATTTCTTTTTTACAAGCTGCCCGACCATTTGCCCAAAGATGAAATTTGAAATGTTGCGGGTTTATGAGGCATACAAAGACCAGGATGATGTATTGTTGCTATCTCACACCATTGACCCTGTCCATGACACCATTCCATTGTTAAAAAGTTATGCCGAGCAGCTGGGGGTGAAAGGCCCAAAATGGCGTTTTGTTACAGGCCCACAAGACGATATTTATGAGCTGGGCCAGGGAAGCTATATGGTATCTACTGGTGAAGATAAATTTTCCCCCGGAGGATTTATGCATTCAGGTGCATTTATTCTAGTGGATAAAAACAGGAGGATCCGGGGCGTTTATGATGGCACCAAAAGCGATCAGGTAGATCAATTGATCAACGATATCCCGCTATTACTCAAGGAATATCAAAATTAATCCTCATGATGCTAAAAATTTATATATTAATTTGGCTTTTTTCGGGGATTTTAATTTCATGTGAGCAAAAAAAACGAAATGCCCAAAATGAAAACTGGTCGCATCACGACATAAAAACCCAACAATACCTAATTCAAGGAAAAAAATTGTATTCTCTTCATTGTTCCAGTTGCCACATGGATGATGGCAAAGGTTTGGCCCGTTTAATTCCTCCCCTGGCACAATCAAATTATATGAAAGCTGACCTTAACAGAACGATTTGCATTATTAAATATGGGATTTCTGGCGAAATCATTGTAAACGATGAAATTTACAACCACCCCATGCCTGGAGTGGAAAATTTAACCCCATTAGAAATTGCAGAAATTTCCACTTATATTTTCAACTCCTGGGGCCACGATAAAGGCATGGTCACCATACCACAGGTAAGGGAAGCTTTACTGGATTGCAAGGAAATAAAATAATAAACCTTCTATTTCATATTTGAATGTGTAACCTGTGCATTTTGAATTGCGAGATCAATTTTTGTTTTTACACCTTGAATTTTTTCTTTTTCTGATTGCAGGTATTCATCCCTTGAAATGTTTTCATCACCTTCAAATTGAGCATTAAAATTCCGCATCCATTGCATCATATCTTCATTGGCAATAGAAAGCTCTTCAATTCTTACTTCCACCTCATTTTTAAATTGAGCATTGCTGGCAGTACGCTCCAGGCTGTCCCTTTTTGCAGTAAGCTCTTTTTTTAGCTGATATACTACCTGCATTTGAGGCATAACAGCATCATGGATTTCCATGGTTTCAACAAAAAGCTGCTCTTCAGAAAGATTGTTCTGGCACGAGACAAGCAGCATTGAGGCTAAGGCGAAAAATAAAAATAAAATTTTCATAAAATTTTAGAGATAAATTTAAAACCCAAAGGTAAAGAAAGTAGCCATTTGTAGCTAAGATATTCAAGGATTAACAATTATAAATGTTCCTTAATAAACATTAACTACAATTTATAATTTATAGATTAGCCTGATCTCTAAGAATTATTTTTAAATGTTTAATAATATAATCTAAGAAGCAGGAACAAAGCGATGGAACAAATAAAAAAAATATAAACTGCAAATTGATAAAAGTTTACAGTTTACATCAAACGGCCACCCAAAATCATGAATGGACAAACTGTGAACTAAGAACTGGAAACTGAGAACTAAAAATTGAATTGAGAACTGTAAACTAAATCACACTAAGAACTAAGAACTTTGAGGGTGAAAAAACTGAGAACTTTGAACTGAGAATTGAGAACTAAAAACTGAACTGAGAACTAACAAAAAATCATGATCGTCAATGCTACTTCAACTGGTTGGGAGGTTATTTATCAGCGTGCCCATGGATTACTAGCCGTACAGATTGCCCAATATTGGCGTGCAGATCAGCGCCCTGAAAGATGGATCGAAACTTTGGCTGCCATAACCGAGCATGACGATGGGCAAGAGCCCCTGCATGGGCGGCATCACCTTACAGAAGCAGGCGCACCAAAAGATTTTACCCTTCAGGATTTCGACCTATTGCATGCGCAAACGGTTACAAAAACAGCCGAATATAAATCCCGTTGGGTTGCTTTATTGATTTCGATGCATATGAGCTTCTTATATGAAAGTTTGCGGGGAAAGGAAATGGAAATTGACAAATTTCTTGACCTACAACTTAACAATCAAAAAAAGTGGTTGAAGGAATTGAAGGTAACATTAAAGGAATCCAAACAGGCATATAACCTGTTGCAATGGTGCGACCGATGTTCATTGTTATTATCAAAAAACCTTGTTCCTAAAGATGAAAAAATCGTGGAGGTACATTATGGGCCAGATGATGAAAAATACATGATTTTACAAAGAAATGACCATTCCATAGGGGTAGAT
>JALZND010000340.1 GCA_030857845.1 Bacteroidota bacterium
TGGATATCTTTTCCAGCCTATAAAGCACGGTGCTTCAGTAGTGGTAGCTTCTGCCACAAAATGGATTGGTGGCCATGGGAATAGCATTGGTGGCATTATTGTAGATTCAGGAAATTTTAATTGGGGTAATGGTAAATTCCCGCAATTTACAGAACCTTCGGAAGGTTATCATGGCATGAAGTTTTGGGATGTTTTTGGTAAAGGAAGCCAATTTGGGAATATAGCATTTGCTATTAGGGCCAGAGTAGAAGGGCTAAGGGACTTAGGTCCTGCACTAAGCCCATTCAACTCTTTCTTATTATTGCAAGGTTTGGAAACCCTTTCGTTAAGGGTTGATCGGACAGTACAAAATGCCCTTGCCCTTGCACAATGGCTTGAACAGCATGAATATGTAGAGAAAGTTACTTATCCGGGGTTGTCATCAAGTCCTTATCACGAGCTTGCAAAGAAATATCTCAAGAGGGGCTTTGGAGGTGTGTTGTCCTTTAGGATGAAAGGTGGCAAAGAGCAGGCTGAGCAATTTGTGGACAGCCTAAAAATGATTAGCCACCTTGCCAATGTAGGTGATGCAAAAACATTGATAATCCACCCTGCGGCAACCACGCACCAGCAGCTTTCTGCTTCCGAGCAACTGGCTTCAGGTGTAGAGCCCACAGACCTAAGGATATCAGTAGGCATTGAACATATAGATGATATCAAAGCTGATATTCAACAAGCTGTTTCAAAAGTTTTTGAAACAGCAGCAATTGTAAATTAAAGATGAATATTGAGCATAATGATAGAGCATTATACCTTTAACCATAATTTTGAACTTAATTTGGAATCCGGAAAAAGCCTTGCCGGATTCCAGCTTAGGTACAGTACCATGGGAAGTTTAAATGAAAACAAAGATAATGTTGTATGGGTAATCCATGCATTGACCGGAAGTTCAGATTTTTTGGCCTGGTGGCAAGGGCTTTTTGGAGAAGGGAAGATTTATGATCCACAAAAATATTTTATAATCTGTGTAAATACATTGGGTGGATGTTATGGGTCGACGGGCCCCCTTTCAATAAATCCTGCTACAAAAAGACCTTATTATCATTCGTTTCCTCAGCTATCCATAAGGGATATAGTTGCTTCTTTTGAACTTTTGAGACAAAGCTTATCAATTAAAAAAATCCATACCGTTATAGGCGGCTCTATGGGCGGCCAGGAGGCATTGGAATGGTGTATTTCCAAACCCGAGGTATTCCAGCACCTTGTTCAGATAGCATCAAATGCCAAACATTCGGCATGGGGTATTGCTTTTAATGAGTCGCAAAGGGCTGCAATAGCTCAGGATATTACCTGGCAGCTCCACACAGATGATGCTGGAAGGGAAGGGATGAAAGTTGCCAGGTCTATTGCTTTGTTGTCATACAGGCATTATTCTACTTATCAAAGTACGCAGTCTGAAGTTGATGATGAGGTTTGCGACAATTATAAAGCAGCTAGGTACCAAAAATATCAGGGAGAAAAATTGGCACAACGATTTAATGCATATACCTATTGGATCCTTTCAAAGGCTATGGACTCCCACAATATTGGCAGGGGTAGGGGTGGTGTAGAAAAAGCAATACAACAGTTACAAGCTAAATGTTTGTTTGTTGGCATAAATTCAGATATTCTTTTTCCTGTATCCGAGCAACAATACCTTGCTGGGTTGTTGAATGATAGCCATCTGAAAATTCTTGAATCAAATTATGGGCACGATGGATTCTTGATTGAATATGCACAACTTACCAAAACCCTTCAGGAATTTTACCAAAGTGTATCTTTGGTAGAACAATCAGTTCAATAAACCAAACCCTAATTTTTTTCCTGAGAAAGGGTACTGAAATAATAATAGCCAAACCCATTTTTTAAGCCCCAATTAATAATCCGGACCGCCTAAAGGTGTTGCTCTAAAAATTGATTTTCAGCGGAAATACAACGCCAGCTAGGATATTTATCCAACCTTTTGATTTTAACCCATAATTTTTACATGGCATGCAATTTGATTAAATTGAATTAAAAAATTGCTGATGTAATATTATTCCAAAATAAATACTCTTTCACAGAGCTATACCGAAATAATTGGCGTTAATCTTTTGTAAGTTTGTAATATAGCGCTTCAGGTCAGCATAAGTAAAAATTTCAAATCATAAATTTAAATAATTTAATTGATGAAAAAGGTTCTAATGATATTTGGTGGAATCGTGTTATTCCTGCTCCTTGTTGCCATTTTAGTCCCAATCTTATTTAAAGATCAGATTAAGGCAAAAATTGATGCCGAGCTCGCAAAAACAGTCAATGCCGATATAAATCTACAAACCAAGGATTTCAGTTTGTCTATCCTTAGAAATTTTCCGAATGCAACTGCTTCATTAAATAATTTTAGTGTGGTAGGGAAAGATGAATTTAAGGGAGACACTTTAATTTCTGCCAAATCTTTTAAAGTAATTATCAATATTAAAAGTCTTTTAGGTGACAAGATAGCCATAAAAGGAATTGATATACAATCTCCAAGGATGTTGGTCAAAGTTTTGGAAAATGGCAAAGCCAATTATGACATCATGATCGGGGATAAAGACGAACCTGTAGAAGAAACAGAACCATCTGAGTTTTCTATCGGTATTGATAGCTGGAATATTGAGAAGGGATATATTGTATACGATGATAGGTCAATGCATTTATATACCATTCTTGATGACTTTAATCACAGTGGTTCAGGAGATTTCACTCAGGATGTTTTTGACCTAAATACCAAAACCAGGATCGGGGCAGTAACAGTCAACTATGAAAAAACAGAGTACCTGACAAGAAAAAGAATTGAATCGGATCTTGCCTTGAACATGAACTTGCCTGAATCAAAATATACTTTTAAAGAAAATACTGTAAAAGTAAATGATTTTGCATTTGGGTTTGACGGGTATGTTGCCATGCCTGGCGACGATTTTGATGTAGATATAACTTATGGTGCTAAGGATAACTCTTTTAAAAGCATACTTTCATTGGTTCCAGGGATTTATAAAGATGGCTATGAAAATATAAAAGCTGAAGGCAATGTTAATTTTAATGGATTTGTTAAAGGTGTTTATAGCGAAAGCCGAAATTTAATGCCAGCCTATAATTTTAAATTAGCTGTTGACAATGCAATGTTCCAATACCCTGACCTGCCCACAGCCATAAAAAACATCAACCTAAATATGATGGTAGACAATAAAGATGGTGCGCCCAAAAATAACATTTTAGACATAAGCCAATTTCATATGGATATGGGGAGCAACCCGGTTGATGCAAAAGTAAGGGTTGAAGGAATAGAAACACCCAATATCCTTGCAAATATTAAAGCTAAATTAAACCTTGCTGAGCTAACCAATATGTTCCCTATTGAAGGGACTCAGCTAAAAGGATTATACAATATTGACCTCACCGCTTCTGGTGTGTACGATAGTGCTACATCAAGGATGCCATCTGTTATGGCTGACATGTCATTAGCAAATGGATATGTTAAATCATCCGAATTTCCTGCTCCATTGGAAAATGTCAATTTTGTATCCAAAGTTGAAAATAAAACCGGAAAGATGGAAGATACGGAAATTTGGGTCAATGATTACAATATGGTGCTAGATGGAGAGCGGCTTTCCGCCAGGTTATACCTAAAAGATTTGAACGATTATACTTGGGATGCTGCAGTCAATGGTGTTGTTGACCTGGATAAAATGACAAAAATCTTTCCTTTGGACAGCATGGAATTGAGTGGAAAGATTACAGCAAATATCCAAACGAAAGGTCGCATGTCCGATCTTGAAGCAGAAAGGTATGAAAAGCTTCCTACTAGTGGTGTTATGTCCCTCAATAATTTTAAGTACGTAAGTCATGATTTTCCTCAGGGATTTCTTGTAAATACTGCCAGTATGCGTTTTGACCCTGATAGAATGGTGATCAGCAACTTCAATGGTGCTGTAGGTAAAACTGATATGCAAATAGACGGTTTTGTGTCGAATTATATGGGTTATATGTTCAAGGAAAATCAAGTATTGCATGGCACCATGAATTTTACTTCCAACCGTGTAGACTTAAATGAATGGATGGAGGAAGAAATAGTTGTTGATACTGCCACTGCCGAACCTTTGGAAATAATAGCAATACCTAAAAACATTGACTTTGTTTTAAATTCAAGCATCAACGAAGTATTTTATACAAATTTGATCTTGAAAAATATGAAAGGCAGGATCACTGTAAAAGATGGAGTGGCCAGCCTTGACAATGTCAACTTTTCTACACTGGATGGTCAATTCGGTATGAATGGATTTTACAATACTCAAAATCCTATAATACCAACTTTCGACTTTAAGTTGAACATACGTGATTTATCCGTGGCCAAGGCGTATGAAGCTTTTAATACTGTTCAAGCC
>JALZND010000341.1 GCA_030857845.1 Bacteroidota bacterium
ACCCTATACGAACCCGGAAAAGCCGGATCTGGATACCTGGAGAAAAAATGCTGTTTGGGCATCTTTTTTGGCGGGAGGCGCAGGTGTGGAATTATATATTGGGGCAGGGTTTGACCTCACTGTTCAGGATTATACCCTTTATGAAAGCTATTGGGTCACCCTTCGCAATGCACGTGAATTTTTTATCAAAAATAAGGTTCCATTCACTGAAATGGAACCCAGTGATGGTTTGACTACAAAAGGATGGTGTTTGGCAAAGCCAGGAGAAACATATGTAGTGTATGTATTCAATGGGGGCACTGCTGAAGTATCCTTGGAGGAAGGCACGTATTCTGTGGCATGGTACAATCCCAGAAAAGGTGGGGTTCTTCAAAATGGTTCTGTAACGACAATGAAAGGGCCGGGAAAAGGGACCCTGGGAAATGCTCCAATGGATAAGGACAATGATTGGGTTGTGCTTATTAGAAAGTCTTCAAAAAATAAATAAAAGTTTTAAGAACAAGCATGCATATAAAAATCATGACCATCCAAAAAAATTTAAACCTGCCGGCCTTTTTCATCCTATGGCTATCGCTGACATTGGCAGCATGTCAAAATGCATCCAATGAAGGTAAAGGAAATAGCGATACCGAACATGAAACTGCCAATGGGGAGCCTTTGTTTTTTGACTTGGTGAAGGTTGTAGATGGGCTGTTTGCTCCGGTGGCATTGGAAAATGCAAAAGATGGATCGGGAAGGATCTTTATTGCGGAACAGGCAGGAAAAATTTTAGTGCTTAAAAATGGAAAGCTGCTACCGGTACCCTTTCTGGAAATCACCTCCAAACTTGTGCCTATGGAAAACAAATATATGGATACAGGTATTCTCGGCTTTGCTTTTCATCCCGACTATACTAATAATGGCCGATTTTTTGTGCACTACAGCGCCCCTTCCGATAAAGGCTTTGACCATAAATCTGTCCTGGCAGAATTCCAGGTTTCCACTGCTGACCCGGATCGGGCCTCGGTACAGGAGCGCATTATCCTGGAAGTAGACCAACCGGAAAACAACCACAATGGAGGGAATATTATTTTTGATGAAAATGGCTACCTATACATAGGTTTTGGAGATGGGGGTGGCCAGGGCGACCAGCATGGTTATCCCGGCAATGGCCAAAATTTAAACTCATTATTAGGATCTATCATACGAATAGATATTGACAATGGCAGTCCTTATAAAATCCCATCTGACAATCCTTTCGTCGGGAAAGAAGGTAGGGACGAAATTTGGGCCTATGGTCTGCGTATGCCATGGAGGATTTCTTTTGATCCGGAAACGGGAGCATTGTTCTGCGGCGACGTAGGACAAGACCTTTACGAAGAAGTGAATATTATTGAAAAAGGGAAAAATTATGGATGGAGGGCGATGGAAGGTTTCCATGTTTATGACTCTGCCCTTTATGGGGAAAGGGGGGATTTTACTTTGCCAATTGCTGAATATAAACATCCCGAAGGATTAAGTATTACCGGAGGATATGTGTATAGAGGCAATAAAAATCCCGAAATGGTGGGCAAATATTTTTTTGGTGACTGGGCTTTTAAAATGTTTTATCTCGAAAAACATCAAGATAAGTGGGTAAGGCACAACAGCTCCTTTATTGGAAAGCTTGGTGATAAGATTGATTTTTATGTTAATAGTTTCGGACTGGATGAAGAGGGCGAGATTTATGTGGTTACCCAGAAAGAAGTGGGTGCAATAAGCCCTACGGGTGTGGTATATAGATTAAAACTGGCAGATAATGGGAAGGTAAATTGATACTTTTGTGATTCGAGAAAGGAAAGCTTGTATTACGGTTACCTTAAGGCATTAAGCTAACCACATCATGCATTGGTCTCACCTATCGTTTCCCATCCGAAAGCTGTAGGTAAAAATCCTTCATTGCCTCTGTCTTGCCTTCATCATCGGCAACAGCATTAGTTGTGAACATCATTACCCCAGAAGCACTGCCTGAAAGGCCGCCCTTTAGGACAGTCATAAACTCTTCGGTAGAAACAGTATAAGGCTCATTGTATGCTTGAACAATGGGCCAGATTTTTGGGGCATTATTTTTTATGCCAAGGCGTTCGCTAAACCAGGATATGTTTTCTTTCACCCACTCAGGACTTCTTTCCATCCGCCCATGGTAAACCATAGGAGAAAATACATCTATAGTTTCTTTTAAGAGGTCGTAATCCAATCCCAAAATACGTCGTCTTGCACCATCGAATTCCTCATCATCCCAGGGGCAATGAAAAAGGCCGAGAAGCGCATTTGGTTTTAGTTCCCCAATTATGCTTTTCATTTCGGCAGTCCAATCATAAATCACTTTGCACCGCCAGTCCCGCCATGGCTTTTCGTGGTTATTTAGTATCCACTGCGCTTTTACAGGTATGGTACCTTCAGGTATTTGGATCCCTGCGTCTTCAGAAAAATTAAGGAGGCAGTTGTCGCAAAAACAGGTCTCTGGTAGTATAGGCTCCTTTTCTTCAAATTGTGCATGCCAATGCACATAATCCATCCAGACCCCATCCAAGTCGTGGTCCAACAATAATTTCCGCAGTTGACCAAAGCGATATGCTCGGAACCCCGGCTCTGTAGGGCATACGCCCATAAACCAGGATGCCGCTTCCACTTTATTGCCTACTTCATTGATTGCCCAGGCTTCGGGATGTTTTTCTACATATCCTTTGCCATTTAATGTGGCAAACTCAGCAAAAACCTTCAACCCCTCTGACCTGGCCCTGTTGATCATTTCATGGTTTAAGGACCCGCTGTGGACAAATATGGCATTTATACCAAGGCCCTCGAGCGTGTACCCCTTATCCCACAAAGGCTTGGGATCGCCATAGATGCCCCTGATCTCGATATCTTTAGCATGGTTCTGGCCCTTGGATTTAATGGAAATAAGGCTTAATAGAATAAAAATGAATAGAAAACAAAATTTACTATTGCTAAGCATCTTTCGTGGTTTTGGAAGATCAATATACAAATATAAATTTACGGATCCTCTAAAAAATCCTATAGATAGTCGAAACTTTGTTTATGAAGAGAATAAAGGCAATGGGTTTTATGGGCAAACCCCATTCCATATTTAGTAATTGATTTTCCTCCATGGTCAGTGGCTCACAGAACTTATTTACCTAAAAATTCCATGAACAACTCCTGATATTGATGGATTAAATGCTTTCGGAATCAAAATAGCTTTGGATGGTAATATCGCTTAATCGGGGCTACTAAAAGTGATAGTTTAGAAAAGCTGGGGGAGGCTTGGTGTATGTTTATGAATTTCAATCTGGCAGATGGGGTATATAAAGCAACTACTACCCTCAGACCCTGCAATTGACGCGCATTTTGGCTCGGGCTTTGAAATTTCAGGCAATACGATAGTTGTTGGCACTTCCTGAAATAGAGAAAATGGTTTTAAGGCAGGCATCGTCTATGTGTATAAAAAACCCAAAGATGGATATTCGAAAACAAGTACAGAAACCTATAAGAGCCTTTGTAAAAATTGGCTGTATTTACTACTCTAGATCTCGAAATTGAATCCTTATAAAGAAAATCGCTGACTTTGAATAGCTGCTAAACCTTACCACCCATGCAATACCTATGAACACTTTATTTAAAAAATAAAAAGAGCTATCTCTACTGTTTTCTGATTTATTTACTCAAATGGAGATATTTTCCCTTCTAAGATAAAATAGACAAGATCTTCTGTCTCCCTATTGGAGCTGCACATTGTACCTCAATAAGTTCATTTATTTTGAACCACTTTTGAATGGTTCATAGGACATCCAATCCACCTCCAATTCGTAAGGATGATGAGGTTTTTCAATAGAATGAGGATTGGTCTCAACTTGCCAATTATTGGTATGCCAAAAATTCATTCGATAATACGTTCGATGTTGAGGTATTCCCCTTGTTGTTCCCTGATAATCCCACAATACTATTTTTTCACCACTGGTGGGATGAATCATCCACCAGCGGATGCGGTCGGAATGCCAATCAAAACCATAGGTGTAAAATTTGGTCGAAGCATCATAATCTGCAATAGCCGCAATGGTTTCGGGCTGATTTTGCCTACCGGTTAAAGGCGTTCTTGTGCCTGTATGATCCTCTCTGTAGTCAGTATTGTATATAATTCCCTTGGCCATATTGATGGTTCTGCCAACTCTTCTAAGCTCTCCAGCATGACCAGTCCATGTGCCTATATAAATGATGGTGGGATCGGCAAGGAGCCATTCAAAGTCAATCTCACTCAGCCCTGGTATGCTATCTACGTGGTAGGTAAAATAGCCTATTACAGCACCTACATTAGGCTGAATAGCACTTACTTGAGGAACTTTCAGCCGTGCAGAATAAGTGCCAAAATGGGTGAAGCTCTTTGATATAATTTCTGGACCA
>JALZND010000053.1 GCA_030857845.1 Bacteroidota bacterium
ACTTTAGCTACTCCCATTACAGCTTTATCTTTTCCGCTGTGATAAAATAATACCATATCGCCATCCTGCATCAACCTTAGGTTATTCCTTGCCTGGTAATTTCTCACCCCATCCCACTTTTCTAAACCTTTATCTTCAAAATTTCTCCAAGAATATGTTTCCGGTTCTGACTTAACTAACCAATACTGCATAATATTATGATTTTTAGCATTAAATTGAAAACAATAATTAAATTGATTTGTAAGATTAACAAAAAGAAAAATTATTAATAAAAAAAATTATTCATCTATTTCGAATTGCCTGATTTTCAAAGCTCTTTCTTTTTTATTATAATCCAGTATTTCTATTTTGAATTTATGTTGCCCCATGTGGCTTATATTGCTTTTGCTACCTGCAACTATATTATATAAATTATTTTGGTCAGATTTTTCCCACTTTCCTTCCAGGGTATCTATTCCATCGGCAGGTGCTATTACGTACTTATAAAACACCCCTTCTTCTTTAAACTCAAATCCTTCCCTGCCCCTGGATGGAGGGAAATCATAATCTTTTGGCCTAAACATGAGGGTATCCCCCTGGTCTTCTTCGTAGGAATGCTTCCAATATGTATTTGAAAAATTATCTACAGATATTCTTTGGGCGCAGGTGTTTGCAACAAAAGAAAAACTTATCATTATTAAGCAAAAATTAAGTGTTGGTTTCATTTTTAGTTTTTAATTTTAATGTTGAAAAGAAAGGACTATAAAAGCTCCACATTTTTTCCCGGATAATCTTTTTACTTTTTTGCGTACTACTTTGAAAAATAACGAAATCATCAAACAGCTGAAGCTTTCTGCCGCCTTGATGGAACTCCATCAAGATCCTGCAAAAAGTGAGGAAGCCTTCAGAATTAAAGGCTATAACAATGCCATTTTTAACATAGAACGCCTTGATCAACCATTGAGTAAATTGAGTCATGAGGAAATATGCAAAATTGATGGAATAGGTAAAAGTATAGCATCGGTTATTTTTGAGATTATCAACTCTGGGACTTCCGCTTTTTTGGTAGATCTAACTCAAAAAACCCCTCTTGGAATACTTGAAATGCTCAAACTCAAAGGTATAGGGCCAAAGAAGATCCGGATGATATGGGATGAGCTAAAAATTGAGACTGCACCTGAGCTCCTTCAGGCATGCGAAGAAGGCAGGGTGCGCAAGTTGAAAGGATTTGGTGAAAAAACCGAAGAAAATATCCGACAAGCTTTAATATATATTGCCTCCAATAAAGGCAAAATGCTTTATTATGGTGCGGAAAAAATTGCTTCGCTCCTGGAGGAAGAGCTTGTGGCATTATTTCCTGAGGCACTAATATCCATAGCAGGAGAATTAAGGCGGAAATTAGAAATTATTGATAAAATTGACTTTGTTGTTGCCAACGAAAATATACCAGATACCGTGGAACGTTTGAATTTTTTAAATACAATCAAACAAGACCTGAAAAATTCAAGTCCTTTTACCTGGAGGGGGCACCTTTCTGATGAAAGCCTGAAAGTGGAAATTAATTTGACAGATAAAAGTAAATTTTTTAACCTGCTTTTCTTGCATACTGGTGCACCTGCACACCTTGTACATGTACTGGAAAATAACAAAACCCTGTTGCAACTCATTAAGGAAAAAACTTTTTCTAGCGAAGAAAGTATTTATCAGGAAGCACAGCTTCCTTTTTTAGTCCCGGAATTACGGGAAGGGCTTTTTGAATTCAATGAGAATGTTCAGGGAAGCCTTCAAGACTTATTGAAGGTTGAAGACCTAAAGGGGGTGATCCACAGCCATTCTACATACAGCGATGGTAAAAATACCTTGCGGCAAATGGCTGAACAATGTATTAAAATGGGCTATGGTTACCTGGGTATAACAGATCACAGCAAAACAGCATTTTATGCAAATGGCCTGGATGAATTCAGGATACTTCAGCAACACCTTGAAATAGATGCGCTGAACAAAGAATTAGTTCCTTTTAAAATTTTTAAAGGTATTGAGTCTGATATTTTAAATGATGGTTCCCTTGATTATTCTGACGAAGTTCTGGGAATGTTTGATTTTATAATTGCTTCAGTACATTCCAATTTAAACATGGATATGAGCAAAGCTACCGAACGGTTATTAAAAGCTGTGTCAAATCCATATACTACATTTTTAGGCCATGCTACTGCAAGGTTGTTGCTTCGAAGGGAAGGATATCCCATTGACCATAAAGCCGTAATAGATGCCTGTGCTGCCCATGGTGTTATCATTGAGATCAATGCCAACCCACACAGGCTTGACATGGACTGGAGATGGGTGCAATATGCCATTGAAAAAGGCGTCAGGTTCAGCATCAATCCAGATGCCCATGAAGTGGAGACGATTCAAAATATGTATTATGGTGTTTGTGTGGCAAGAAAAGGAGGCCTTACAAAAAAGGATAATTTCAATTGCTTGTCGGGTGAGGAGGTTTCATCTTACTTTTCGATGAGGAAAAAAACAATTAAGGTTTGAAAAAGACAAAAGACATAAAAAAAGTACTGGTTATAAGGTTTTCTTCTATTGGTGATATTGTGCTTACCACCCCAGTGGTAAGGGCACTAAAAGTGCAGCTAAGCCAGGATGCTGAAGTACATTTTTGCACAAAAATTCAATATAAAACCTTATTGGAGAGCAATCCATATATTGATAAAGTTTATTGCCTTGAAAAAAGCCTGCTGGAACTGGCAAGTTTGTTAAAAAAAGAAAAATACGATTATATAATTGACCTCCACCATAATCTGCGTTCTCAAATTTTAAAAAAGCTTTTAATGATAAAGGCTTCAAGCTTCAAGAAATTGAACTATGAAAAATGGTTGATGGTCAGGTTCAAGGTCAATAAGCTGCCAAATATTCATATTGTGGACCGCTATATGGAGACGCTCAAGCCATTGGGAATTAAAGGGGATAGCCTTGGGCTGGATTATTTCATCCCTGAAAATGATGTGGTCAATATTCGGGATTTGCCTCGGGAATTTCATAGAGGTTATGTTGCTTTTGCAATTGGCGGGCAGCACAATACAAAAATACTACCCATTAAAAGGATGATAGAATTATGCGACAAAATAAATAAACCAATAATTTTGTTGGGAGGGAAAGAAGATTATAAAAACGGAAAGGTAGTAGCCGATTTTTTTGAAAAAACTGCAGGATCTAATGCTTATGAGGAATCACTGGCCGAATTGAATAAAAAAACAGTGGTTTACAATGCCTGTGGAAGCCTCAATATAAATCAATCGGCTTCTGTTTTAAAACAAGCACAGCTGGTTTTCACACACGACACAGGTATGATGCATATTGCTGCTGCCCTGAAAAAGGAAATATTCTCCATTTGGGGGAATACCATCCCCGGGTTTGGCATGTACCCATACAGGACAAAATTTACAATACTTGAAAACAACAAAATATCGTGTCGCCCCTGTTCTAAAATAGGTTACCCAAAATGTCCCTTAAATCACTTTAAATGCATGAACGATATAGTATTTGACTTTTATATTCCTTGACAAATAAAGATCCGCTATTCCTTAAAAAGAAAAAGCTCTAACAAATTGATTAGAGCCTAATGTTAATAATGTTGGATCAAAATTAAATTCTTTTCACATTAATAGCATTGATTCCTTTTTTACCCTCTATAGTATCAAAAGAAACTTTATCATTTTCAGAAATCCTATCGGTCAAGCCGGATACGTGAACGAAAATTTCATTTTGGGAATTGTCTTCTTTAATAAAGCCAAATCCTTTACTCTCATTAAAAAATTTTACTGTACCTGTTTGCATAATAATTAAATTGAATAGAAATGAATTAAACTGATCAAATATAAAATAAATATAAAAACCTTTCTCTAAATATTAAATTATTACAAAATATTTTAGATTTTTGTAAATGTTTAGGAATTTAATTACTAAAAACAAATTATCCTAATGGTTAAAGAAGAAGTTTTAATTGAAGCCTATTTTGAAGGTTGAAAAATTTTTATTCGCTTAAATGAATGATAATCAAGGTTTAATTTTTAATTGCCCTGTTTTCCAAAAACTTTTTCCTTAATAGGGTCCAATATCTGGTTTATTGAGTACTTTTTAAAAATGCCAAATTTTTTAAACCTGTATCCTACAAAAATCCTAAAATTGGACACTTCTGAGTGGATGCGCATTTCCTGTAATGTGATAAATGAATCATATATAATATAATTTACACCACTAAAAAAGCGGTTGTTATCATAAGTAATGGCTGCCCTAATGTTGAATTTTGGCTCTATTTGCCAACTAGAGGCAGCTGTCCTTTCGAGGTCGTAGACCTGTCGTTGCAAGCCTGCCCCTCCCGATAAGGTTAAGTTCATCAGAAAATTATGTAATGTAAGATTATATGCATACCCCGGCATTAGGGAAAATGTATAAAAACGCCCATCTACCAATGAAGTGCCATCGGCATGTGGATCAATAATTTTTGAATATAATATAACTGAATCTCCCTGAAGCCGGAAGTAGCTGAAAGAAGTAAGCATCAAAACACTTCCCGCACTTTTTGTTTGCTTTTCTGTTTGGTTATATGCCGACCTAAAAGAAAATTTATCTGAATTAAAAATATAAATAACGTTAAACAAAGCATTGGTAGCCTTGAGGTCTTCCCTTACGGGAATACGGTCATTTTCCAAAACATAATGTTCAAAATCACTGACGTTACTTAAATAAAAACCTTCGTAACGTTGAAAGTTAAGGTCAAAACTGAGCTTTTTGCCATAAATATTGCTTTGGATATCTATAAAATCTGTTGTTCCGTAAGTATCGTGTTCCTTCTCAAAAGCCTTTGGATACTTAAAAGCGACTTCAATTCCCAGGTCAAAAAGATAAGCACCCACGCCGATAAAGCCCCTGTTGTTAGGAGAATAATCTGCAATGGGTGACCTGCCCCTTTCGGAAAGATTTATAGAAAGGTTCCTAAAGGATGTTATTCCCCTTATATTTAAAAATTCGGAGTAGGATTTTATGTATTCATTATTAACAGTATCCTGTACATTGATATCTTGTGAATTAGCCACAAAACCAACTAATAAAAATAAAAAAATTATCAACCTGCACTTCATAAAAAATTTCATATAATAATTAGCCAACTGAAGCCAAAGCTTAAGGTTTAAAAACTTCTAAAAAGAAACAGGAAGGGCTTATGCAAACCCTTCCTTTTCATATTTATACTTAGAAATTATTTACATGGCATATGAAAACACAAGGTCTTCCTGCTCAATTTTTTGCCCTTCACTTAATAAAACTGCCCTTTCAATCATAGACCTAAGTTCCCTTACATTCCCTGGCCAGTTATGGTTCAATAAACCTTCAATAGCCTGAGGTGCAATATGCTTTGGTGGCAGCCTGTTGGCTTTACAAAACTGCTCCATAAAATGTTTTGCCAGAATTACTACATCGTTGCCTCTTTCCCTCAATGGAGGCAAATGTATGAGGAACCCTTGCAGGCGATAATATAGGTCTTCACGGAATTTCCCTTCTTTCGCTCTTTCCAGAAGGTTTTTGTTTGTGGCAGCAATAACCCTGATATCTAGGGTTATTTCTTTATTGCCACCAAGCCGAATGATCTTGCTGTCCTGCAAAACCCTTAACAACTTTGTTTGGAGGTCAATGGCCATTTCACCAATTTCATCCAAAAATATCGTTCCTTCGTGCGCTTCTTCAAACTTTCCAATCCTTTTGTTAGCTGCTCCGGTAAAAGCTCCTTTTTCATGGCCAAACAATTCGCTTTCTATTAAATCAACAGGTATTGCTGCAACATTTACAGCAACAAAAGGCTTTCTTTTCCTAGGTGAGTTATAGTGGATGGTATGGGCAACTACTTCTTTACCGGTGCCGCTTTCCCCTGTAATAAGGGTAATCAGGCTTGAATTTTCTACTTTTTGGATAAGCTTCAAGGTGTTTAAAACAGGTTTGCTTTCCCCAATTATATTTTGGTATTTGTTCCTATCAATTATCTGCTCACGCAATTCTATTACTTCCTTGCGAAGATTGGCATTGCTGCATAGGTTTTTTAGCGCCTGGTTTATGGTAAATATAACATTATCATTTTTAATGATATAATTACTTGCCCCTGAACTGTATGCTTCCACAACCACATCAACCTTTTCTTGTCCGGAAAGGATTACTGCTGAAATATCTGGGTTATAGCTCTTTAATTTTTTTAAAATTTCAAGTCCACTCATCCCAGGCAAATTATAATCAATGATTACAATATCAGGATTTAGGTAAATATTATCAAAAAATTCTTCTCCAGAACTAAAAACTTTGATATCGTAATGGTCATTTTCCTCTAAAGACATCCTGATGATATTGCTGTAAATTTCATCATCATCGATAAGGAAAATTTTGGTGATATAATTTTTTTCCATAAAATTAAAAAGTCTTTTATTTTACTAGTACAACTTTTATTTCTTCCATTACCCTTAAATTAAGTTCAAGGGTATTGTTGATAAGCATTTCAAATTTTTCAAGGTCAATTGAATTGCTTGAGCAGTCAACTTCTATAATCTCAAGGTTTTTCTTTACCTCAAGTGCACCAATAATAGAGTATGATGATTTCATTTTATGGCATAAGCTTTTTAGGTTTATCCAGTCTTTTTTGGCAAAAAGGTCTTGAAGCTCTTCAATACGTTTTGGTGTTTGGTTTACAAACAAATCAATGATGTTGTTTACTGTTGAAGTATTGTTGCCTGACAGGGTCAATAAATTATTTAAGTTTATGACACTTTCCAGCTTTTCTTCAACTATGGCTGGCAATTCATCAATAATATCTTTTGGGTTTTCGGCAGGTGTTATCAGGTCTTTTACAATCCCTGCCTTTATTTCTTTGATTGATTTGCCATTACCTTGAGCCTCATTCGGTCCTTGCTTGTTCCTGTCAAATTTATCAGGGATAAGCGCCCCCACTTTTGCAATTAAATCTTGTGTTTTAAATGGTTTGGAAAGGTAATCGTTCATACCTGCGGCTAGGCATTTATTGATTTCGGAATTTAAGGCATGTGCAGTAATTGCCATAATGGGAATTTCTGACACAGGTGCTTTAAAATCATTCCTGATTTTGAGAGTAGCTTCATAACCATCCATTTCCGGCATCTGTATATCCATCAGGATGATATCATAGCTGTTTGCTTTTAATTTTTCAAGCACTACAAGCCCATTTCCGGCAATGTCAAGATCCCAACCTAAATCTTTAAACACAATTTTTGACAGCTCCTGGTTCATCTCATTATCTTCTGCCATTAATACCCGAATATTAGGTGAAAATGGTATCGAATCCAAAACCTCAGGTGTGACTGCCTCATATTTAAGCTCTTGGTTTTCAAGCTTGCTTTTTTCAAAAGGAAGGTCTATAATGAAGGTAGTGCCTTTTCCTAAAGTACTTTTTAAGGAGATTTCACCTTTTTGAAGGTTAACAATCTTTTTAACAATGGTAAGCCCCAAGCCTGTTCCACCATATTTTCGTGTGGTATCGCTACTGGCCTGAGTAAAACTTTCAAACACAGAATCCAGTTTGTCTTCAGCAATGCCAATACCAGTATCCTCAATCATAAAGCGGAGCAATGCTTTTGAATTGGATTGCCGTAAGGCAGTTATCTTTATTTTTACGTGGCCCTTTTCAGTAAATTTTAATGCATTGCTGATCACGTTTATCAAAACCTGGTTAAGCCTTACAGGGTCGCCGACGAGTTGAAATGGCACATCTTCAAAAATATCTTCAATAAGTTCAACATTTTTGTCTGCTGCTTTTGCACGGAAAAGGTTCAAAACATTACTGACTACATCCGGCAGGATAAAATCTGTATGTTCCAAATCAAATTTCCCAGACTGTATCTTTGAAAAATCAAGGATATCATTGATGATAACGAGGAGGTTTTCACCAGCATTTGAGATGAAATTTATATATTTTAACTGTTCGTTATTGAGTTCTTCTTTATTTTTTAACAGAAGTTTGGTAAACCCTATGATGGCATTCATTGGTGTCCTGATCTCGTGGCTCATATTGGCAAGGAATTGCTCTTTTATTTTTCCAGATTCCTCGGCCATCATTTTTGCTTCAATTAATTCTTGCTCTACAAGCTTCCTTAGGTTGATGTCCTGAACAGTACCATAAAACTTTTCATGGTTACCCTCAGCATCAAACTGAAAAAAACCTTGAAAATTAACATATTTTAGTGTTCCATCTGGAATCAATATCCTTAGGTCATGATTTATATGTTCGCCTTTTATTGCCCTGTTTATTTCATTTTTAAGTCTTTCCTTGTCTTCCGGATGATATAAAGACAGATTATTTTCTGAAGTTGGTTTGAATATTTTAGGGTGTACGCCATATATTTGGTACATCTGCTCTGACCAATATAATTCCTGGGTTTTATAATTAAACTCCCAGTTGCCAATACGAGCTATTTTCTGTGCTTCTGAAAGCCTTCCTTCACTTATTTTCAATGCCAGCTCGGTAGCTTCTTTTTGTTTTTCAATCTCCCGTAATAGTGTTACGTTTTGAATGATTTTTTTTATGTTGGGAGCATTGATCTGATCCTTCACTACGTAATCTGATGCGCCTGACTTCATCATTTCCACGGCAACTTTTTCATCGCCCTGTGAAGTCACAATGATGACAGGGGTCCTGTTACCGTTCATCCTCAGTTGCTTGAGCAGCATCAGGCCATCTATCCCCGGTAAAAGATAATCCAGGAAAATACAATCATATTTGTTGTCATCAAGGTATTTAAGTGCATCTACAGCTTCAAAACACTCGGTGAGAACATATTTAAGTTCTGCCTTGCCAAGGGCCCTCCTCAAGGTGAGCCTGTCAACTTCATCGTCATCTATAACAAGTACTTTTATTTCTTCTTCCATCCCTTAAAGCTGTTCACATAGTTTCCAATAATGATTCAATATCGAAACCGCCTGTACAAAGCGTTCAAATGATAAAGGTTTTAAAATATATCCAGCTACATTTAAATTATAAGCCGCTACTTTATCGCTTTCTTCATCAGAAGTAGTCATGACAAAAACGCTGATTGTCCTAAGCTGAGGGTCATTCCTTAATTCTTTCAAAAATTCAAGGCCGCCCATTTTTGGCATGTTTAAGTCCAATAATATCACCTTTGGCATAACACCCAATTTCTCAATGCCATCATTTTTATTGCCTTTAAGCAATGACAAAGCTTCCAGGCCATTCCTGGCAATATGTAGGGTATTTAAGATGTTGTTCTTTTTAAATGCCCGCTTTACGTTCATTATATCAACCTCATCGTCCTCGACCAAAAGAATTTCTAAAGCGTGTTCGTTCATTGATTTACTGGCTTATTTGTTGTTGAATATTTTTTAATTGATTTTTTTTTATTTTTGGGATCGTAAAAAAGAACCTACATCCCTTACCTTCCTCAGAATCTATTCTAATTTCGCCACCTTGCTCCTCGATAATCTTCTTTACAATGGTTAGGCCTATACCTGTACTTTCTAGGGCATCCCTGGCTTGTAATGTTTGGAATATCTGAAATATTTTATGATGAAATTCTGGGGCAATTCCAGGGCCATCGTCCTCAACCATAAATTCATGCATGCCATTCAGATCCTTATATCCAAATGTGATGTGGCCGACGCCCTTATCATGATGCTTAATGGCATTTGTTATCAGGTTTGTGAAAATTTGTTCCAGATGTATTTTTGAATAGTTTAATACGGGCAAATTTTCCGGCATCACAAAGGTAAACGATGAGCGAAGCATCAGATAGTCAGCTATTTCATTTATCAATTTGCCAACTTCAACCTTTTCAAATACAATTTCTGCACGAGTAAGTCTTGAATAGGTCAAAATTCCATTAATTAGATTTTCCATCCGTTCCACCCTACCTCTCAATAATTGAAGATGTTCGTTTACTTCAGGGTTTTTTAGATCCACAAGATCTTCTTGAATCCATTCTGAAAGATTTGTAATAGCCCTTAAGGGGGCTTTTAAGTCATGAGAAATAATATAGGCAAACTGGTTTAGCTCTCTGTTTACTTTTTCCATGTCTTTGGCGTCCCTTTTTAGCTTTTGTTCTATCAATTTCCTATCGGTACTGTCCAAAGCCAAACCAATTATTTCTTTATCCTCAGCATGCCCTTCAAATATAAAATTTTCAAAATACCAAAATTTCCTATTGACAGAGCTTGTACTTGAAAAACTAAAATAGCCATGTTTGTCTTTTTGAGAACCAATTTTATCTACAAAATGTAAAAGGCCGTCAGCGATTTTTACTTTTGCGATTTTACTCGCCTCAAAAGCTTTCTTTATATCACTTCCACCGAAAATTGAAAATAAGCCTTCAGCTTTAGAAAATTTAAAGATTACTACTGGCATTTTGGAAGTAATGGCATTCAGGATGCTGGTCTTTTCTTTTAGATCTAGTTCATGGATTTTCCTTTTTGTAATGTCGCTTGATATTCCAAAAGTACCTATAATTTCGCCTTGCTTGTTGAGAAGCGGCATTTTAGAAGTATTGATATAGCATACCCTGCCATCGGGGTATAGCTCCTTTTCTTCTATATTTATTATGGATGTTCCCGTTTTTAAAATTTTTTGTTCGTCCTCAAATGCTTTTTGCGCATGTTTAATGTTAAAGAAGTCGAAATCAGTTTTTCCAATTACTGCCTCTTGCGAAGGCTGCTTCAATTTAATTAAGTTTGCTTTATTAACTTTAACAAATTGGCTATCCAGGTTTTTAATGAAGATTTCGTAAGGGAAACTCTCCATCAATTCATCAAAAAGATTTGATTCTTTGTTGATAACTTCATCTATTTGAAGTGCATTGACCATTTTTACAATTTGGATGATAATCTGGGAAGGACTGCCATCCGGTACTTCATGCAAAGTGTTTTTATAGACCACTTCCAAACTGCTCTTATCTTTTTTGATCAAGTTGACTTTGACCAGATCAATTTTATCTATAAAAAGCAGGTCCTTTTTAGAGAACAATCTATTAAAATCTTCTTTTACAAATAGAGTTTTAAAGTTTTTGCCTACCAAATCATGCTCTTCATAACCTAGTGCGTCACAAAAAGCCCTATTTAGATCCTGTATTTTGCCATTTGAAGAAATTACAACCATACCAAAGGGTGCAATTTCAAATAAATGCTTATAATTCAATGAAGAACATGTGGCATTATGTAGCATTTGTTTCATTCAATAATTGTAGGGGACAGGATATTATTGCATCAATATCACCGTCTTTATATTAAATATCTGTTTAATTATAAGTATGCATCAAATGGGATTGCCTATTGATACAGGTATTAAAAATACAGAATTTTTACTGTAGTCACAGATTATCTATGAAGGCACGGCATAAGAAATATGTAATAAGTTTTAAATATGGGCGGAAAATCAATTATAAAGAAATTAATTTTAAATAAGTTGAAAAATCAAACATCAACTTCAACTACCATTCTTTAAAATATTCTTAGGGTAAATGTGAATTATAAGGCTTGGCAACTAAATTGGGTATAAGTGGTAAAAAAAATAATAAACAGCCTTCCAAAAATGAAATATTATAGATAAAATGTTACAAGTGTTAAGAAAAGTAATTTTCAATATGAGCGTCTAACTTAAGCACAGCCTATCATCCATTATTAAAAAATTGAGATAATTATAATTTAGATGGGCTTAAAGTATTAGAATAATAACTTTTACTTATAAAATACATGCAATAAAATTAATTGGGGTTTTATATTTGACTCCTTTTATTTGAGATACATGAATAAGCCCATAAAATCATTGTTCCATTTTATGATCAACAAGCACAACCAAATTTGCCTATTCACTCTTTGTTAATAAAGGAATATATCGTTCTTGTATTATATTTAGATGGTGTTTTTGATGTCCGGAAATTACAAAGCCTATTGCAAGTACCGAGATTTCTACACCGTTGGCCCTGCCAGTCGCCTTTAACATCCCTTGCGTAAAACTTTTATACAAAGCAATAGTGCTTTTTCTGACAAGGATCAATTCATCAATGATATCTTTTAAAGATCTTTTTCTAGCAAAAGTATTGTTCGCAAAAAGATTTTGATCGAAACCCTGAAGTTGATTCCTGTCATTTCTGGCAAAGCGTAATGCTCTATAAGTTTGCACCCTTTCATTATCTACAATATGCTGAAAAATATCTTTTATAGTCCATTTATTGGGTGCATATGCTTTATCCCCAAGATCTTCCAACTCTGCTATGTTTATGTTTTCTATTATTTCGAGTGATCGTTCCATGCTTAACAGAATATCTTCATCTTCAGAAAGATCAATATATCGGTCAAAAAATTCAGGCATGAAAATAATTTCGGATTTTCTCATAAAAGTTGTGCTTATAATTGCACAAATATCATAAAAAAAAAATTATTTTATCACTTTAGGTAAATTTATAAGGGTAAATTATTTAATTTTCCTGAATCGATATGATTTTTCCATATATCGATCACTCTTAAGTTTATAAAGATCCTGTGTAGCAATAATTAAACAAAAAAAATTTGTTTTCACTTCATTTTATTTATATTACCTTCAAAACCCTATATAGGCACTTATTGTACAGGTATGGTGAATTGAACCCATTTTTTTAACATTTATTTTATCTTAAAATTTATTGTGATGAAATTTTTTCTTTCCTTTATTTTGGCAACATTTTTTTTTGAGCCCTTATATAGTCAAACAGATTCTATTACAACACCTCAGGGTAATTTGGTGGTACACCCCATCAACCATGGATCGTTAGCCTTGCAGTGGCAGGGTAAAAATATTTTAATTGACCCTTATGGAGGTGCATCACTTTATAGTACAATTTCACCTGCCGATATAATTTTAATAACAGATATACATGGTGATCATTTCCATCCTGAGACATTAAAGGGATTATCTTTAGAAAAAGTCACATTTGTTGTTCCTCAAGCAGTTGCTGACCTTCTTACAAAAGAAAAGATAAATGCAAACCAAATTCAGGTTTTGAACAATGGAGATAAAAAAGAGCTTTTAGACCTCAAAATTGAAGCTGTGCCCATGTATAATCTTCCCGAATCGCCTGAATCAAGGCATCCTAAGGGCAGGGGCAATGGATATATTTTATCTTCAGGAACTACAAGGCTTTATATTTCGGGCGATACCGAAGACATTCCTGAAATGCGTCAGCTAAAGAATATCAATGTAGCTTTTGTATGCATGAACCTTCCCTACACCATGTCTGTACAACAGGCATCCGAGGCAGTTTTAGAATTTGAACCATTAATTGTATATCCCTATCACTATCGTGGTGAAGGTGGGAAGTTGAGCAATATTGAAGAATTTAAAGCACT
>JALZND010000342.1 GCA_030857845.1 Bacteroidota bacterium
TATAAATGATTTTATCAAATCTGCCCTAAGGGAAGATGTTGGGGAAGGTGACCATTCTACCCTGGCTGCAGTTCCTGAAAAGTTGCACAGTAAGGCCAGGCTATTAATTAAGGGCGATGGGATTATTGCAGGGGTAGATTTAGCTTTGAAGATTTTCGAAATTGTTGACCCTAACCTTATTGTGCAACTAAAAATAAAAGATGGTGACCAGGTAAATACAGGTGATGTAGGATTTATTGTGGAGGGGAAAGCACAGTCCATTCTTACCTCAGAAAGATTGGTCTTGAACTGTATGCAACGAATGAGTGGCATTGCCACCCTGACACACCACCTAAACAGCTTATTGGTTGGGACCAATACAAAATTGCTTGACACGCGAAAAACCACACCAAATTTTCGGATAATGGAAAAATGGGCTGTTGCCATTGGAGGCGGCACCAATCACAGGTTTGGGCTCTATGACCTAATTATGCTCAAGGATAACCACGTTGATTATGCCGGTGGAATTGACAAAGCAATAAGGGCAACAAAAAATTATCTGATTAACAATAACAAAAATTTAAGAATAGAAATTGAGACCAGAAACTTGCAAGAAGTTAAAGAAGTACTTGATAGTGGCGGTGTGGACATTATCATGCTTGACAATATGGACCTCCAAACAATGAAAACTGCAATAGGAATGATCAATGGTCAATATATAACCGAAGCATCAGGCGGTATTACAGAAGCTAACTTACGGCAAGTTGCACTTTGTGGGGTAGATTTTATATCAGTAGGAGCCCTGACACATTCAGTGAAAAGTATGGATATAAGTTTAAAAGCTTGTTAGCTTTTAGCAAAAAACGAAACAGGATAAAAAGATTATAAAAATCAATAAAATAAATTATTTATCAAACCCATTACCCATAACCTATTACCTATATTCTATTACCCATTACTTACCCCATATGATAGCAAAAACCAGAAAATACAAGCTTGAAACAGGAACCTATATAAAGCTGGCCTTGATAAATATTTTAAAAGAACAATGGTGGGTGTCTTTAATATTTATAGCGATTATTATACCCACAATTTTTATTCATACCTGGTGGTTTTTTATTGGGGCAGTCATTGCATTAATTTTATACTTGTTGTTTTGGCTGGTACAATTTGCGGGAGTGACCCAGCTTCCACAAAATAAAGTTTTGTTCGAAAAGCTCAGCTACGAAATAGATAGCCGCCAAATTTTAATAAAAGTAAACCCTAAACAAGGCATGCCCATGCTTTGGGACAATATTAAAAAAGCCCAAATTGGCAAGGATCACTTTCTTTTTATAGTATCCAAAGCACAGCTCATCCACCTGCCCTACCGGATCTTTAATACTGATAATGAAAGAAAATTTGTAGAAACCATTATCAGAAGAAAAGGATATGTAAAAACAGTGATTAAATAATTTGCTGCACAAACATAGCTTTAATCTAGAATTATCATACACGTGGAGGCCAAAGTGAGATCATAATTTGATATGATCATAGATTATCTTACATAACGATTGCTTACTTTCCTTACTTCATGTCCGGGTCTGTACTTTTGAAAATTGAAAACCAATCAATCAATCTAAGATTACATGTTTTCTTAAAGTTCTGAAAACATATTTTTTATTATTTCATAATAGATGGTTTATTTTATATTTTTAGATCAAATAAACCCAAATTTAATGGAAAGGAAATTTTTTAAAAATCGTAAATTTTTTTTGGCATTAAGCCTTATCCTGGTTTTTTTCTTAGACTGTACTGATAGGCCCCAAAGAATAGCAGGTGATTATGAAACTGAAAAAACAGAACTTTCAGCAAGGATTGATTCTCGACTGGAAAGCCTTAATAATGATTTGGAACGGATACGGGAGAGTGCAAATGAGGCTGGAGAAAATATAAAAGCTGACTTCCGGGTAAAATTAAGTGAACTGGAAGAAGAACGCCAAAGACTTCAGGAACAAAAACAAAGAGTAGAAATTGCTACCGTACAAGAATGGGAAGATAGCCGAAATGAAGTTTTGATATCATTGGAAGAAATCGAAAAAAATATTGTACAAAAAGTAGAAAGCCTTGAAACTGAACTTCAGGAATAAATTTCAGGATTGAATATTATAACTTTACGCTGAAATTATTGGCTACATTATTATTATATAAATTATTTATATCTATCCTTAAAAGGTTCTTTGATAATTCGTTTTTTATCATTTTTTTTGGTTGAATAAATTATCGGAATTATTTTAAACATATTATTTACCATCAATTTTCTAACATGAATTTTAGAGTATTAAAGCTGAATGCATTTATTTTTTTTGGACTAGTTATGAATATACAATTACATGCTCAGGAAGGCGACCCAAAATTGACCGAAGTTTGGAAACCAGTACCAAAAGTTGTTGCCCCTGGTGCTGAATCTAGGCTCCCCCCCTCCGATGCAATTGTATTATTTGATGGCAAAGATCTATCCAAATGGCAATCTGCTGATGGTAGTGCACCAAAATGGGAGGTAAAAGATGGGGCATTTACTGTAAAAAAAGGAACTGGCGATATACAAACAAAAGATGGATTTCATGACATGCAACTCCACATAGAATGGAGGTCGCCTGCAGAAATTAAAGCAGAAGGTCAAAGCAGGGGCAATAGTGGCATTTTCCTCCAATCTAATTACGAACTTCAGGTGCTAGACTCCTATAACAACCCTACTTATTCCAATGGCCAGGCCGGGAGTATTTATAAGCAAACCATGCCTTTGGTGAATGCCGCAAGAAAGCCCGGCGAATGGCAAACATATGACATTATTTATAAAGCGCCGGAATTTAATGGTGAGGCCTTAAAGACACCTGCCACTGTTACGGTGTTCCATAATGGTGTGTTGATACAACACAATACAGTAATAAAAGGGACAACACCTTATATTGGACTTCCTCAAATTGTTCCCCATGCAGACAAAATGCCCTTAAAACTCCAGGACCATGGAGATGCGGTGAGCTATAGGAATATCTGGATCAGGGAATTATAATAATACTCATTTATCGGATTTCTTCAACAAAATCAGTTTTAGAAGTGGAAGACATCCGGCAGTATCAGCAACAGCAAGGAAACTGGCAGTAATCATCTGGAATAGAAAAATTCTTTATAATCCACTCAATATGAATACTTGGATCAGAAAAGAAAAAGAAAGGTAGGGGAAATGCAAAAACAAATCCTGAAATTGGGAATCAAAGCATATCGGTTTTGTAACTAGCTGATTTACTGGCTTTAAAAATATGTTAGTCAGTATTGTAAAAAGATCGTGCTAAGGTAGAAAGACAATGATAGAAAATTTACCAACCTATATTTCAGTGGTATTCGGACTGACAACTTTTGTGACTTTAATTTTATTTTATTTCACAATAAAAAATTCTCAGACCGACAGTTTAAAAGCAAAAGCAAACTTTATTGCAATTGGTTTGACAGTTTGGTTAATAATCCAAGCGGTATTGACTTTAAACAACTTCTACAACACAGACACGACGTCGTTTCCGCCAAAGTTTTTATTAATAATCATTCCGCCTCTTTTAACAATTGTGATTTTATTCACGACCAAAAAAGGACGGGGTTTCATTGACAGTTTGCCACTTATCAACCTGACGTATTTAAACATCGTAAGAATTCCCGTTGAGCTTGTTTTGTATTGGCTTTTCTTATACAAAGCGGTTCCAGAACTTATGACTTTTGCGGGTCGGAATTTTGACATCCTTGCAGGTATAACAGCACCATTCGTTGCTTACTTCGGATTGCGACAACAAAAATTTAACAGAAAAATAATTCTCATTTGGAATTTCATTGCACTTGGACTTTTGTTAAACATTGTAATTAATGCGGTTTTATCAACACCATTTGCGTTTCAAAAATTTGCATTTGAACAGCCGAATATAGCAGTTTTAAATTTTCCATTTAGCTGGTTGCCAGCATACATAGTTCCGACAGTTCTCTTCGGGCACTTGGCTTCAATCAGACAATTATTAGAAACAAATAATTTAAAAAGTGCTGAAACGACACAAAAATCATATCGAAAGAAAGAAAAACGAACGGTCTGAGAATTCAGAATAAAACCTAATTCATTGTTCCAGACTTTATATATGTTGTAAGCCTTTGGAGGAAAAAGCTTATTTACTTTGGTCATAATATGTTTGACCAAAAAGCCTAGGCGATTCCTCTTGCAATCAATGTAACTTAAAAGGGGAGTTGGGCAACGATCAACATATTCATCTTATCCCCTAAAAATTACACCTTCAACCAGTAGTATTGACATTCTAAACAAACAAGTATTTGCTTCAAACCACTTCTTTGCCTCTATTATTCTGATAACCTTTTTATCGAAATGATAAGGGATAATTTCAGTAATCTTTATTTATC